>WQTU01000097.1 GCA_009786125.1 Spirochaetota bacterium | reverse complement strand
TGATTAAATTTGACTCTAATCAGTGCTTCCACATTTTTTCTCGTTTTCTTGCAGAAAACTACGAAAAAAGGATAATAAGGTAAAGCTGATTTATTCTCGATGAATAAATCAGCGGTTTCCTAGTTATTTCCAGGGTCATTTTGAAATTATAGAAGCAAAACGCTCCGCAAGCAATTTTGTTACAGTTTTTTTTTAAATTGATTGTATTATTTATAACACAAAAACATAAATATGGATATTATGCCCTATTTCTCCGGTGAAAACTGATCTTTCCCCACACTACAGATAGAACAAGCCCAATCTTGCGGCAGTTTTTCAAAAGAAGTTTCAGGCGCTATATTGCTGCCGGAATCGCCTGCTTTTGGATCATAAATATAGCCGCACACATCGCAAACATATTTTTTCATTACATTACCTCTCTTTAGCAGTTATAATATAAATCATATTTTCAATTATGTAACTCCAAATTTTTTAAATTTTCTATCGATAAATCCGGATGGATTCCAAGTCTTGTAAGGCTAAAATCAAACCTTACAGGGTCGAGTGCATCATATTTTTTTAAGCTTTCTGTTATTTCAATTGCTTTTTTAAGCGACGAAGAGGGTCTGCTTGTAAAACCAAGGTATGTTCCTATTTGCGACATATGCGTATCAAGCGGCACAATCAATTTGCTTTTATCTATAAAATCCCAGCCTCCCGGATCTATTTCATCATTTCTTGCCATCCATCTTAAAAACAGGTTAAACCGCTTGAAGGGGCTGCCTTTCCACGATTCTGTAACCAGGATTCCGGGGTTCGACTTACAGTTTTCCAGAAGCTCCCTGTTAAAAGAGTGTATGGCTTCTATATAAGATTTTTCTGTTTTGTACTTTTTCTTAAAACAATCTCCGACAGACCCATACTTATTGATTATAAAATTTATGCCTGATAAATACCCGGCAATATGAGAGGTTTTAAAAAAGCGGTAGGTGAATCCGGTGAAAATTTTCTCAAAATCTTCATATCTTAAAGATTTAACATCGCTAAAGAGCGAACCAAACTTTGAAAGCACTGTGTCAACCGCATTCATAATAAGGTTCACTTTACCAAGAGCAAGCGAAGATGCAATAAGCCCTGCAATTTCGCGATCTTTTAGTTTGCTGTATTTTCTTACAAAAACAAGCGGATCGGGATTTATATATTCTGGCTTGTGGTATCTTGCATATATTTCATCAAGTAAATATTTTACGCTCTGTTTCACCTAAACTCTCCATGTTTTGGCTTAATTTTGCTCTACAGAAATCCGGCTTGTGGCTGGTGCGTGCCCACGCTGGAAACTTCGTTGCGACGTGCCGCAGTGTAACGAGGACTCTGGCGAATCGCAACAGTCGCAAGCCCATAATATCATGTATAGTATCATTAAAAAAGGCTGCCCGAGAGCAGCCTTTCATTTATTTATACAAGTATACTACTTCTTGTAAACAGGCCGCTTCTGATAATGCGTATGCAAATACTTATGCGCTTTATCGCTGCATGGTTTTCCAAGAAATTTTTCATAAATATGAAGAATTTCAGGGTTAAGATGCGAGCATCTTAACTGCGATTTTGCATCATCTGTATAGAGACCAGCAGTTCTGGCAGCTCTTACTTTATCATCTGTTTCATAAGGCTGACCGCCGCCTGCAATACATCCGCCGTAACAAGCCATAACTTCAACAAAGTCATAAGGCATTGGTTTTCCTGTTTTTTTCGCTTCCCTTATTTCTTCGAGAATGCTTTTTACATTAATCATTCCATGCGCAGCAGCAACTTTTACCGCTGTTCCCTTGATATCGATAACGCCTTTTTTAACTCCGTCCGTACCGCGCACAGGATTTATCTCAACATTTTTAAGCTCTTCGCCTGCCACAAGCTTGTATGCAGTTCTTAATGCTGCTTCCATTACACCGCCTGTAACTCCAAATATTGTACCTGCGCCTGTATAAAGACCAATAGGGCTGTCTGCTTTTTCATCTGCAAGGTTTTCAAAGTCAATACCAGCCATTTTTATAAGCCGCCCAAGCTCTCTTGTAGTAAGAACAAGATCAACGTCCGGAGCGCCGGAAGAATTCATATCCGAAGATCTTCTTATCTCAAACTTTTTGGCTGTACAAGGCATAATTGCAACAGAGTATATATCCTTTGGATCAAGATTTTTCTGCTGAGCAAAATATGTCTTTGCCATTGCTCCCTGCATCATCATTGGTGATTTTGCAGTAGAAAAGTGCGGAATCATATCCGGATAATATTTTTCCATATAATCTGTCCATGCAGGACAGCATGATGTAAGCTGCGGCAGATCGCCTTTTCTGTTTAAAAATTTTTCTACAAATTCGCTTCCCTCTTCCATAACTGTAAGGTCTGCTCCAAAGTTTGTATCAAAAACAGAATCTGCGCCAAGTTTTCTTAATGCAGCATATATTTTTCCGGTTACAATTGAGCCTGGTTTCATTCCAAATGCTTCGCCAAGAGCTACTCTTATTGCCGGAGCAATCTGAACAGAAACATGAGTATTCTTCGCAAGAACTGCCGCGAGGAATTTATCTGTTTCATCTTTTTCATATATTGCGCCTACAGGGCAATGTGCTGCACACTGTCCGCATTTTATACACGGGCTTTCATCAAGAAGAACATCTGCTGATGGCGCCAGTCTTGTTTTTTCACCTCTTTCAAGGAACTCAAGCGCCCATACATCCTGAAGACTCTGGCAAACAAGTGCGCATCTTCCGCACTGTACGCATTTTACAGGATCGAGAATAACAGATTCTGTTGATGTATCTTTTGGAAGATCCATTATATTCGTGTCATAAGGAACTTCTCTTATGCAAAAATCTGTAGCAAGCTTCTGAAGCTCGCAAGCCTGGTTTCTTGCACAAGTAAGACACTCCTGCGGATGGTTAGAAAGGATAAGTTCTATAACTGTTTTTCTTATTTTCTGAATTTCAGGATCATGCGTTATATAATTTTGTCCTGGAACAACTTTTGTTGTACATGCTCTTACAAGCCTTGGGTTGCCTTCAATCTTGACAATACATATTCCGCAAGCGCCCCATGCCGTAAGGTCCGGGTGTGCGCAGAGAATTGGAATTTTTGTTCCTGCAAGTTTTGCAGCATCAAGAATTGAGCCGGCTGCATCAGCCTGAACTGACTGGCCATTTATTTTTACTTCTACAGTTTTCACTGCTTAACTCCTTACAATTAGATTTTATCAATGGCTTTGAATTTACAAGCCGCTACACATTCACCGCACTTAATACATTTTGTTTGATCAATTACGTGAAGCTCTTTCTTTTCTCCGGATATACAATCAACAGGGCATTTTCTTTTACATGCTGTACAGCCAATACACTTGTCATTTACTACAAAACTAACAAGGTCTTTACATTTTCCGGAACGGCATTTTTTATCTACAATATGTTTTAAGTATTCATCTTTAAAATGATTTAGTGTTGAAAGAACAGGGTTTGCAGCTGTTTTTCCAAGCTCGCAAAGAGAAGCCAGCTTCATGGCATTGCTTATATCTTCCATTTTTTTAATGTCTTCTTCTACAGCGCTGCCTTTTGAAATTTTATCAAGATATTGGTACAATTTTTTTGTTCCAATTCGGCACGGAGAACATTTACCGCAAGATTCTTCGACACAAAAGTCCATATAGAATTTTGCAACATCTATAATACAATCGTCTTCATTCATTACGATCATACCGCCGGAACCCATCATCGAACCCATAGCAACAAGGCTGTCAAAGTCAATTGGCGTATCAAGGTCTTTCTCGGTAATTACGCCGCCGGAAGGTCCGCCTGTTTGAACTGCCAGAAATTTTTTGTTATCTCTTATTCCGCCGCCAATATCAAAAACAACGTCTCTTAATGTTGTTCCCATTGGAACTTCTACAAGACCTGAGTTATTGATTTTACCGGTAAGCGCAAATACTTTTGTTCCCGGAGAACCTTTTGTTCCAATGGTGGTATGCCACTTTCCGCCTTTAAGAATTATCGCCGGAACATTAGCAAAAGTTTCAACATTGTTGATTATAGTTGGTTTTCCCCAGAGACCTTCAATTGCAGGAAACGGAGGTTTAGGCGTAGGCATACCTCTGTTGCCTTCGATAGATTTGATAAGCGCTGTTTCTTCGCCGCAGACAAATGCGCCTGCGCCAAGTCTTACTTCTATATCAAAGTTAAACTTACTTCCAAAAATATTTTGCCCAATAAGCCCGCGTTCATACGACTGATTTATTGCAATGCCGAGTCTGTGAATTGCAAGAGGATATTCTGCTCTTATGTAAATAATTCCTTTGCTAGCTCCAACTGCATAGCCGGCGATTGCCATTGCTTCAAGAACAGAGTTTGGGTCTCCTTCGAGAATACTTCTGTCCATGTAAGCGCCGGGGTCGCCCTCGTCCGCATTGCATAGAATATACTTTTGATCAGCTTCTGCATTTTTTGCAAAGTTCCACTTCATCCAGGTTGGGAAGCCTGCGCCCCCTCGCCCTCTAAGACCGGAAACTTTAAGCTCTTCAATTACCTGGTCAGGTGTCATTTCAAAAATACATTTTGCAAGCGCTTCATATCCGTCGCGCGCAATATATTCTTCTATATTTTCCGCATCTATAAAACCACAGTTTCGCAGCGCAATTCTGTATTGCTTTTTATAGAACTGAATATCGCTTGCTTCAAAGTTTTCTTTATCTCCGACCTCATCGCCGGCATAAAGAAGCCTTTTTACAAATCGGCCTTTAATAATATGTTCTTCTACCATTTCTTTTGCATCCGACGGTTTTACTTCTACATAAAACGCTTCATCAGGCAAAATTTTTACTATAGGTCCTTTTTCGCAAAATCCAAAACAGCCGGTTTTTATAACCTGGGCATCATCTTTTAGTCCATGTTTTTCAATTTCTGCAAGGAAATTTTTATAAATATCATCTGCTTTTGATGATTCACAGGCTGTACCAGCGCATACAAGTATAAAATTTTTCATTTTTTTAAAATCCTCCGCTACTCTTTTAAAATATCTCGAGAAGGTCTGTCAAAAATATGTCCGCCATCAACTAGTTTTCTCTGCACACAATGTTCTTTAATAATTCTTCGTGCAAAATCTTCATTAACAGCTCCATAAATTGTATCTGGCATTCCCGGTACTTTTACTTCAACTGTTGGTTCTCCTTTATCGCAATAACCCATACAGCCTGACTGCTTAATAGTTGTTTCGTTAAGTCCTTGTTTCTCTATTTCATCAAAAAGCGCTTCCATAGTTTTCTTTGCACCTGCCGCAATACCGCAAGTAGCCATACCTATCCTAATAACAATGTCATTTTCTCCAACTTCTCTTCTATCAAGGATTTTCTTTTTTTCATCTTTCATTTTTCTAAGATCTTCAAGACTCATCTTAGCCATTACCGGCCTCCTTATTCAAATTTTCTTCGTGGGATTTAAAATATTGCCTTGCAAGATTTATAGATTCGGCGCTATTAATATCTCCCAGTACATCAAGTAATTCCGAACGTTTTATTACATATTGGTCATGACCGCTTCCACCTAAACTTCCTTCGGAACTATTCCCCGATACAAGCTCGGGACTTTGCGTTCTTACAAATTCAAGCTCATAATCTCCATCAAACATCATTGCCTGCAAAACAGCAAAGGATATGTCGCCCTCCGGCGGCGTATCTATATTTGATGTATCAAAACTGAATTCTACTTTTGTTCCTACACCTTTTTCCGACTGGATATCAAATTTTCCTCCTGAAAGGTTTAAAGAATGCAGTAAAAATGGAATTCCAAGTCCAACTTTTCGCTTTACGTGTTTTGTGCCATCTGTGTAAAAAGGATCTCTTACTTTTTCAAGCTGTTCTTTTGTCATCCCTTTTCCATTGTCTTCTATTATAGCACTTATAATATTGCCTTTTTTTTCATATAGAAATTTTATATGAGTGCTGTTGGCTTCTACAGAATTTTGTAGGCAATCTGCTATAAAATCACAGATAGTTGCATGCATCCCGGCTTATCCCTGTTTTCTTAAGTCTTCAACAATGCCTGCTACTTGCTCAAGTGCAAGTTTTCCATAAACTTCGCCCCCAACAACAAAAAGAGGAGCAAGCCCGCAACATCCTACGCATCTTACAGATTCCACGGAAAACAGACCATCTTCTGTAACTTCGTTTAAGGGAACTCCAAGTAATTTTTCAAGTTCAGAAATAAGGTCATCTCCGCCCTTAAGATAGCAGGCAGTACCCATGCAGACTTGAATATTGTATTTACCAGGCTTTGTTCTTTTAAAGTAATGGTAAAAAGTCAGTACCCCATAAACTTTTGCAAGGGGAACCTCTAGAAGTTCTGAAACCTTTATAGCAGCCTGTCTTGGGAGAAATCCCAATTCTTCCTGTACTTTGTGAAGAACCATAATAAGATTGCCTGGTTTCTTTTTCCAGCTTTCGATAAAAGCCAGAAGCTCCGGCGAGAATTTTATCTCTTCAGCAGTTTCTACAGCCACAATGAAACCTCCATTATTTTTTGTCCTAAGACATTTTTTCATTTATATTATAGAGTATTTAAGATTACTAATCAATATAACCACTTGTTTATACATTTTTTTGTTATAAAAAAAAGTTATTATTTATCAAGAATATTTTTTTAAATCAATATTGACATTTTATTGTGAAGAAAGTAACATAAATCACTTATGAACAGAGAAATAGTCCTTCGTTTGTCAAAATATAGGCGCTTGCTGCAAAAGCTTAAAATTATTGGCTTGGAAAAAGTTTTTTCAAATAATTTGGGAGATGCGCTTGGAGTTACGCCGGCGCTTGTGAGAAAAGATTTTTCTCACCTTAAAATAACAGGCAATAAACGGGGCGGCTATATAATAGATGATCTTATAGCAAGCATTAATTTAATTTTGTGCAAAAACCACCCTCTTGAAATAATTGTTGTTGGGTGCGGAAAAATAGGTACTGCATTAATGCAACACAGGGGGCTTGCAGAAGATGGTATTAAAGTTGCAGCAGGATTTGATATAAAGCCGGAAAAAATATCCAAAAACTCTGAAATCCCTATTCTGGGAATAGAGGAACTTGACTCTTTTATTAAAAACAGACAAATAAAAGTTGGTGTAATATCTGTGCCGGAATCTATGGCTACATCTGTTTTTGAGAAAATGGTTAGTGCAGGAATTACGGGTTTTTTAAATTTTTCTCCTGTTGAACTTAAATTTAACAAAGATTCTCAGCTTTTTGACAATTCTAACTCTTGTTTTATAAACAATATAAACCTTGCAGTGGAAATAGAAAATTTATTTTATTATGTAAACAGCAGGGATAAAGAAGAAAAACAGGCATCAAACTGAATTTGGTACATTATTGACAATATTTTACCGATTTATAGAATAATATAATAGTAAAAATATGAATTTAGTATTTATTGCAATTGTCCTTACATTACTGCTTGTTACGATGCTTATTTTCTTTATCGTATCAGCCATAAAGAAATTTTCTTCAGGAAGCGAATCTGGCGGTCCTAAAAATAAGGACAGAAACTCAATAATAAAAGAAGCCAACAAAAAGTTGGAGCGAAACCCAAAAGACTCTCAAGCTATACTGGAGCTGGCAGATCTCTACTACTCAGAAGAGACATACGATAAATCGTTTCATCTTTATAAATTATTGCTTGATAAACCCGAACTCAGTTCGCAAGGCGGTGAAGTTGACATAATATCCAAGTATGCGGTATCTGCTCTTAAAACAGGCAAGATTGATGAAGCATACAAGTACCTTAATTATGCCAGAGCAAAAAATAAAGATGTTTTTGAAGTCAATTATAATCTGGGCGTTATAGATTTTGACAGAAAAAGTTATGACAAAGCGCTCTCTTACTTTATTGCGGCAAAAAATCTGCTGCCCGATCATGTAGCTACTTTACAATATATAGGAAAAATTCTTTTTCATTCAGGCAGATTTAAAGACGCAGTAGGATACCTTAGAAAATGTTTTGACCTTTCTCCTGGAGACAAAGAAATTTTATATTTACTTGGACAAGCATATAATGAATCGGGGCAAATTGAAAATGGTTATAAGATATTCAGCCACTTAAGACCAGACCCGGCTTACGGTCCCCAGGCATCTCTTGAAGCAGGGAAAATAGATATAAAGAAAAAGAATTACCCCAAAGCAATCGAAGATATGGAGCTTGGATTAAGGCATAAAGAGATTGACCCAAAGATACGGCTTGAGCTTCTTTATCAGCTTGGCACTACATATATTTTGGAAAGTAAAGTAAGCATGGCTCTCAAAGCTTTTGATTCAATACTGAGTATTTCCAGTAATTACAAAGATGTCGCAGCATTAAAATCAAAATATTCCGAACTTGCATCCAATAAGAATCTAAAAACATATCTCATGTCTCCTACTTCTGAATTTGTAAATTTATGCAAAAGAATTGCTCCGTTAGTATATCCAAAAGCTGAGGTTAAAATTACAGATATTAAAGCAGAAAAAAATGATTATGTGGATATTGTAGCAGAGGTAACATCAAACCAGATGGAAGATATTGCGCTTTTTAGATTTTTAAGAGCAACAACCCCTATAGGAGATATAGTGCTCAGAGACCTTTACTTTAAAAGTAAAGATGTAAAAGCAGGGCAATCATATTGCTTCTCTGCCGGTTCATTTACAGAAACAGCAGTAAAATTTGTTGACGCAAGAACCATAGATCTTGTAAGCGGAAAAGAGCTTACAGCTTTCTTGTCAAAAGCAACCAAGGGCGAGTAAGAGTCAAACTTCTCCTGTGGGGGTTCGCGGCGTCCGTGCCAGACCTAGCGCAAAAAATGCAGCGTCCGTGCCGCTGCGCTAGGTGCGGCGTCCGTGCCGCAAATTACTATGTGGCGTTCTTCTTCAAGAAAAGGTACAGCTACTTTTTCTATTTTAAATATTTGTATTCCTGCTGCACGCATCTCTGTTTCTATTTCTGTCTTTTTGCCCTTATAGGAAAATAAGAAACCCTTGGGGTTTACTATGCGGAACAATTCTTTATAATACTCAACAAAATTTCTAAAAGCCCTGAATGTTACTGCATCAAAAGAAGATTTTATATTCTCAAGCTCAGATTCTTCTATTTGGATATTATCAAGAGAAAAGAGCATTTTGCAGTTATTAAGAAATGCAGTTTTTTTTCCGGATCTTTCCACGAGAGTAAAAAGCTTATCCGGAAAAAATATAGACAAAGGAATTCCGGGAAACCCTGCGCCAGTGCCTATATCTGCAATTGTATTAAAATTCATTTGCGAAAGAAGGGGTGCTCCGGCAAGAGAATCAAAAAAGTGTTTTACAACAAGGGTATTCCCCTCTGCTTTTAAAAATCCTGTTTTTTTATTCCAGATGGAAAGCTCTTCATAAAAAGCAAGCAGCTTATCAAGCTGTGCATCGTTGTAATCAATGCCAATACGAATTAATCCTTCTGCAAAAAAATCTCTCATCTGTTTTTCTTGCCCAAATAAAGGGTACGCAAAGCGACCCTTTTTGTTCCTCATCGCTCGATCATGCGAAAGCTTAGCTTTCGCGCGATTCTCGCTTATTCGTCCAATAAATCACTAGAACTGCGATGTCGGATTTTCTTACTCCGGAAATTCTTAGAGCCTGTCCCATTGTCGCAGGAGCTATTTCTTTTAGCTTTTGCCGCGATTCACTTGAAATTCCTTCGACATCATCATAGTTAAAATTTTCCGGAATTTTCATCTTCTCCATTTTCTCAAAACGTTTTATCTGCCCTTCCTGCCGCTTGATATAACCTTCATACTTTATATCCATTTCTATTAACGAAAGCAACTCCTGTTTTGTGCTGCTGATTTTTTCATCAATATTTTTTATATTATCTATTGTAATTTCCGGGTCTTTTATGGCATGGCTAAAATTTTTTCCGCAATGCTTTTTCAAAAGCTCAGCGCTTTGTTCATCAAGATTTTTTAATGAATTTGCTGTTATTTTTCTTTGATTCAGGAGCTCTTTTATTTCTTCGGTTTTAAAAAGTTTCTCCTGAAACTTTTCATAAGCCTCGTTACTTAAAAGACCTATTTCTTTTGATTTAGGCATAAGCCTTTTATCCGCAGTATCGTGTCTTAGCGAAAGCCTGTGCTCTGCTCTTGATGTAAACATTCTGTACGGCTCTTCTGTTCCAAGCGTTACCAGATCGTCTATAAGAACGCCGATATATGCTTCTGTTCTTGACAAAATTAGCGGCTCTTTTCCAGAAAGATAAAGAGATGCATTTATCCCTGCCATAAGCCCCTGACACGCTGCTTCTTCATACCCGGATGTTCCGTTAGTCTGCCCTGCAATAAACAGCCCCTCTACTTCTTTTGTCATAAGTGATGGTTTTAACTGGCGCGGGTCAATATAGTCATATTCTACAGCATATCCTGGCCGCATTATTTCAATATTTTCAAGCCCCGGGATTGTTTTAATAAAAGCTTCTTGCACATCTTCGGGGAGAGAAGTAGTTATTCCATTAAGATAGACCTCTTCGGACTCAAGCCCCTCGGGTTCAACAAATACCTGGTGTCTTGCTCTGTCCGGAAACCTTACAATTTTATCTTCTATTGACGGGCAGTACCTTGGAGCTTTGCCGACTATTTTGCCTGTGTATAACGGAGACCGCCCGATGTTTTCGGTAATTATTCTGCGAGTATTCTCGTTTGTATATGTTATATAACAAGGCAATTGCTGCCTTTCGATTTTTTCTCTGGTAAAAGAAAACGGCATTAGCTCTTTATCCCCTGCCTGAATCTCCAGCTTGCTAAAATCTATTGAACTCTTTTTTATTCTCGCCGAAGTTCCTGTTTTTAGCCTGCCTACTTTAAAACCCATTTTTCGCAGATTAAGCCCAAGCCCAAGCGCTGCAGGCTCTCCAATACGCCCCGAAACAGCAGTATAATCTCCTATAAAAATTCTTCCTTCCATAAAAGTTCCTGTTGTAAGAACTACTGTGCGCGAGGTGAAAACCCTTCCCCTTTCTGTTACAACGCCTGCAATTTCATTGCTTCTTTTTCCCAGAATAAAATCTGTAACAGTATCCTGAAAAACCATTAAGTTTTTTTGCTTTTCAACTGTCCACTTTGCGAGCAGATTATAGGCAAACTTATCTGCCTGCGCTCTCGGCGACTGCACTGCATGACCTCGGCTTTTGTTGAGCATTCTAAACTGTATCATTGTCTTATCAATAAGGTTTGCCATCTCGCCGCCGAGAGCACCTATTTCTCTTACGATATTTCCTTTGGAAAGCCCGCCAACAGCAGGATTGCAGGAAAGTTTGCCTATCGTATCAATATTTTGGGTAACAAGAAGTGTGTTATACGACAGCCTTGAAAGCGCTAACGCTGCTTCTATTCCGGCATGACCTCCGCCTATTACAATTGCATCAAATTCCATATTATTTTCCTAGTTAGAAGTGATGGTTAGAGTCAAATTTAACCAGCACTTCCTTATTTTCCTACACAAAATTTTGAAAACATAATTTCAAGTATATCAGAGCTTGTAACTTCTCCTGTAATTTCACCAAGAATATCCAGCGCTTCTTTTATATCAACAGCAATTAAATCAAGAGGAATGTTTTCGTTAATGGAAACCAGTGAACTTGACAAAGATTTTACTGCTTCATCAATAAGGTTTTTTTGTCTCTCTGAATCAATAATAACAGCATCATCGATCTCAATCTTTTCCGCTCCTATTCTTTTTTCAATTTCCGCTTCAAGTTCTTTAAACCCCTCTCCGGTAATAGCGCTTATGTTAATAAAATCATCAGGCGAATTTTTTAAAGCTATATCTGCCTTATTCCATATTTTTATAAGCTTGTTTGCATCTATCAGATTCATTCTGGAAACATCATCATTATCAAGCCCTGCGTTTCCATCTACAAGATAGAGTATAATATCTGATTTTTCCATTATTTCGATGCTCTTTTTTATTCCAATCTCCTCAACAGAGTTATCAAAGTCGCGAAGCCCTGCTGTATCATAAAGTTTTACAGGAATGTTGCCTATAAGAAGAAATGCCTCTATATAATCGCGCGTAGTGCCGTGGGATTCCGAGACAATAGAACGCTCTGTTTTGTTAAAAAGATTAAAGAGCGATGATTTCCCGGCGTTTGTTTTTCCTGCAAGAACAACAGAAACGCCATCTCGGATAACTTTGCCGACTTTGTATGTGGCGGAAAGCTCTTTTAACATCGCAAGAGATTTTTCAATTTTTTTTATGTTAAGCGATGCTTCTGGGTCTGCTTCGTCTTCCGGATAGTCAAGCTGCAGCTCTATCTCTGCAAGAGTTTCTGCAACCTGGTTTTTTACAAAATCTATTCTGTTAAAGAGCGCGCCGGATAATTTTTGAAGCGCAATGTCCATGCCTTTAACAGATTTTGATTTTACAATTTCGTTTACTGCTTCTGCGCGCGTAAGATCCATTTTATTGTTTAAAAAAGCCCTAAGTGTAAATTCGCCAGGCTTTGCATCCCTAAAGCCAATAGAGCGCAGCATTTTTAAAATTTCCGCTATGCCCGCCATGCTTCCGTGGCAAAATATTTCTACCATGTCCTGACCTGTATAACTGCGCGGCTGTTTAAAAACTCCGGCAATAATTTCATCAATCTTTTTTCCGGTTTTCGGGTCTTTGAGAGTTCCGTAGCTCATTGAATTGGGTCCGGCTTTGCTTAGGCTTTTTCGTCCGCAAAATGCAGCGGATAACGCCTCTATGCAGCCCTGACCTGTTGTTCTTATTACCGCAATTGCGCTCTCCCCCCAGGGAGTTGCAAGCGCTGCGATTTTATCATCGCTGTCATATTCATAATATTTCATAGCTAAAATTTTAACCCCACCCCGGCGCCTACAGTAAATCCCATAATATCCCAAAGATCCGGATTGTTCCTGTGATTAATAACAAACATTCCCAAAAATCCGCCTTCCAGATGTATGGAAAAATGCTTTGTAATTCTTTTCCCAACATCCAGCTTTACTGTGCCGCCAAAATATTCCCACCCCGAAGAAACTTCCTGTATATCGCTTTCCAGCAAATAGGCAAAATTAAGTGCAGCAATAGCAGAAAGAGAAAATGAACTTATATACCTTACAACCCTAAACCCAAAATAAGGGGAGATTAAAGTCAAACTGCTATCTCGTGTATCTGTAAGATTAAGTTTATTAAAGCCAAAAACAGGATTATAGCCAAAGAGCCCTCTTGTCCATATAACCATGTTTCCTGCCAGAAACCCCGAAAAATCAGCGCTAAAAAAATAGTTTACATAAGGCTTTGTTATAATACCCCAATAATTATAAGATTTTAGCACATCGCCTGTTCGGGGTCTAACTCTGGTATTCAGTATCTTCGCAAAAGATAAATTATCTTCCGATCTTTCTACTACAAAATTTCCTGTTCGCCTTCCCGTGCGGTGGTCATAAGAATAAAGAAAATCTCCTCTTCTGATCCCCCTGTTCCTTCCGGCATTAACAACAACAGTTCCATGATATATATCAGCTATTCTAAAAGCGCCTGCCAGTTCTTCAAATAAAGCTACAGCATATCTAAATTGATTAGTAATTTTTTTAAGCCCGCTTGATATTGCTTCGCCCCTGTCCCTGCCCCAGCCTATTGCAGAAACATTAAGGTTTCTCACACTATTATTATTGCGGTTTTCGAGTGTAAAAACTATACTGATATTTGAAAAAAAACCGCTCGTCTCTGATTCTATAATATCAAACTGCGCTATTTCTGAAGAAATTGAATATCCGTACATTCTTTCTGCTTCTTCCGCAGCTTCCAAGTAATGAACAGCAAAGTCAACCAAGAAAAAACCCGAAGCTGCAAGCGCGTCTGCAAAATTTCTGTTTATAATTAATGCTATCTCTCTCTTCTCTTCCAAAGTTAATTGCTGATATATTTCCGCATCATTGCCGGAATAACCTTCTGCCTGCTGCTCTTCGGAATACAAATTAAATGCCAGCAGCAAAAAAATGACAGCAGAGACAATTTTTTTTTTATTATATTTAGCAGTTAGTAACTTCACGAATGGATTCTAGTGTACTCTGGTAATTAACATACTGTCAACAAAAGTTGTCCGGGGACTATTATTTACTATATAAATATCATAATCTCCGGAAACCATATTATTAATTATAAAATTTCCACTGCCTCCGGTAACATCGCGTGAAAAAACATCAGCCCCGGCTGAATTTCTAATCACAATTGTACAATCGCCTGTAATATTTACTTCCATATTGCCAAACAAGCGAACTCCGGTGCCTGCGCGAATCCATCCATCCGGCAAAAGAGCAGCTTGTCCATTATTAACTTCGGCGCCTTCTTTCCTAAGAGGAGACAAATCCCGCACATAATCAAACCCTTCTGCAAACAAAAGAGCTCTGCCAAATAGTTCTGCATTATAATCCCTAAAGCAAAACGGGCTAACAGAATTTTGCCCATCAGCAGTTCTTGCAAAGACCCCTGCTTCGTCAAAGAGCACAGGGAATAACCCGCTGCCTACTGTAGTTTTTCCTGAGTTCGCAGCCAACCTGGGCACAAACGGAATCTCTTTGCGCTCAACAGTTTGCCCGTTCATTTTCCAGACAATAGTAGTGGCATTCGTATCCGGATAAAAAGAAACTGTAAGATTCAGCATACTGCTTGCACTTTCCCTGCTGCGAAAAGCATGACTTCTGAATACATGCGATCCTGAGACAATTTCAGAAAAATATTGAGCCCTGTTATCCTGACCAATTGAAATTCTAAAACTCCCGTCATTGGAAAACGAATTAAAGAAAGAACGATCTTGCGAAGACACCGCATCCAAAGAACTCGAATAATCATTTATAAATCTAAACTTTGCAGAAAACGGCTGCATTACACCTTCCCGCGAAAAAGGAATGACAATCGAAGGAATCTCAATATATTCATTTTGTCTAAAAGAATATCCAAATACCCCCCCCCTAAAGTCAGGCGAAGGTCTTCCAACAACCCTTAAATTACCATTATTTCCAGCCATAAACCCGGAGTCAGAAATTTCGCCCCTAAAATGAAAAAGCATGGAATATGATGTTTTAGGCAAAAATCTTCCCATGTTCATTCTGTTGGATTCAGAAACAATAACAGATGAAACATTAGATATAGCCGAGCTAAATCTTTGAAAAACCCTGTCCGAAGGCCTAAACGGAAAAAGTTCAACAGTTATTGAATATACCCCTTCAGCAGATGGCGTTGTCCAGCTATATTTATTAGCGCCTTGAGAGTGATACCCAGCAAAAACAATATTTCTTCCCATTATCCATCTAAAATAAGGATTTGCAGAAGGATTATCTGCTGTAAAATCAGCAATAAAAATAACCCTTTCCCCGGGAACAGGGTTTGGAGGATAAGACTGAATATTATTTAGCCTGAAAGAACCGGTTTCATTAAAAAAGTTTGTTATAGTTGAAAAAACTACTCTATCTCGGCTAAAAAAATCAAACCGCACATGATAAAGCCCTTTTTCAAGGTTTTCCGGCAGAACGACCTCTCTTTTTCGATTGCTTCTAAGAGAATTTCTTTCTATCCTGTTTACAGCAATTTCTGTTCCCGCATCATCAAAAAGCGTTATTTTAAGAAAATCAAACCCATATTCAGATTCATTATATACAACAGTTACAGGCAGAGGCGCGCCTGCTTCAAGTATTGATCCATTACTTATTGTAATTACCTCGATCTGACCGCCAGACTCATTTGAATCCCACGGCGGGGCGCATGAAATAATGAGAATTACCAATACTGCTAAAGCATAATGTTTAATACACATTTTTCCATTATGATATTATCATATATATAGCAAAAAAATCAAATATTTTATCAAAAATTTCGCAAACTACCAAAAAAGAACTGAATGAGCGATTAAAAAAACATAAGCTTGCAGCTGTTATGCTTCGCCAGAGTCCTCGTTACACTGCGGATGGCTCGCATACCAGCCTCCAGCCTGCTAGTGCAATTTTTTGCGAACAATTTTTTTCCGTGCACACTTCCCTATTTTTTAAAATTTTCCGCCCAAAGCTCTGCAAGCGTAACAATTACATTCGAAGCTTTACCCATAGAAGAAAGCACTGCCCACTCTTCCCTGCTATGAAAATTATGCCCGCCCGCAAAGATATTCGGGCAAGGAATGCCCATTTCGCTAAGCCGCGCCCCATCTGTCCCCCCGCGGATAATCTTCTCCGCAGGCTCTGCCCCGCACCGTTGTACAGCCTCAAAAAGCAGCTTCACACCCGGGCTTTCTTTGCCAATATAATCCGCCATATTCCCATATTGCCGAGCAAAAGACAATTCTACAGAACTCCCAGGATACAACGCCTCAATTGTTTTCGCGATTGACTCAACTGCCTTGATCCGCCGCTCCATACTAATCTTGTCAAAATCCCTCAGCAGCAACCCTACTTTTGCCTCGCCCAAACTCCCGGAGATACTATGCGCGCAATAATAACCAAACCTGGCATCCGTAGCTTCCGGACTCTCCTGCGCCGGAAGCATCTGCACAAACTCAGCAGCCAGCTTTATTGCATTTACAAGCTTCCCTCGGCCAGCCCCAAGATGCGTTACATTCCCCTTTATTTTTACAGTTGCAGAATACGCATTAAAACACTCCATCTCGATCATCCCTTCGCCGTCGCCATCGAGCGTATAACAAAAAACAGACTTCGCTTTTTCCATAGGGAATTTCGCCATTCCGCGGCCGATTTCTTCGTCCGGAGTAAAAAAAATCTCTATTGGACCATGTTTTATCTCTTTTGTACTGATGATGTACTCCGCAGCGCACATAATTTCCGCAACCCCTGCTTTGTCATCTGCACCCAGGAGAGTAGTTCCATCCGCAGTGATAATCGTCTCCCCAATATATTTTGCGAGATCCGGAAACTTTTGCGGGCATATTTCTGTTCCATTAAGTTTTATGGTTTTCCCGTCATAATTTTCATGCACAAGAGGGTTTACGTTTTTGCCGGAAACATCAGGCGCAGTATCAACATGAGCAAGAAACCCAATCGCCGGAACATCCTCATACCCCGGAGAAGCAGGAATTCTTGCAATTACATATCCGTTTTCGTCAAGAATTACATCGCAAGCGCCTATTTCGCAAAGCTCCTGCTTGAGCATTTTTAGCAAATCCCACTGACAGCTTGTGGATGGGGAGGATTGCGAATCTGACGAAGATGTGGTTTCGATTTTTACATATCGTATAAATCTTTCGAGCAGTTTTTTTTCTTTGTTTTTTAATCGGTTATTTTGCATATATTAAATATATACTTTTATAGAAGATAAGTCAAAAGCCCATGATCTCATAATACCATAGGCTGGAGGCTGTTACCGGTGTTTAACCAAGTGGCTCCGGGTTCCGGGTATCTCCAGCCTTTGGCAGCCCAAGTAATTTTTCTGTTTTTATCATTGTAGCAAGAAGTGTTTCTAATTGCTTGCGAGCGGTTTTGTTTAATAAAACTATTCGTTCCTCTTGAGGGATGTTTTGTTCTATTAAAATTGCATTATAGCTTTCTAAATTTGCAAGCACCAAAAGTTGTTCTACGCTGGCGTAATCACGCATATTACCTTTTAAATCAGCATTCATTGTTTTCCATTCACCTGCTGTCTTGCCAAATAATGCAACATTTAACATATCAGCTTCATTTGCGTAAACATAAGAAATTTGCTTTTTCGATAAATCAGGAACAATCAAGTTTTCTTTTATTGCATCGGTGTGAATTCGGTAATTTATTTTTGCCAGTTCCCTTTTTGCTGTCCATTCAAGAGCTTTTTGTTCTTCTGCTTTCAGGCGTTGAAATTCCTTGATAAAGTACAATCTAAATTCAACAGATACCCAATTTGCAAATTCCATGGCTATATCATTGTGCGCAAATGTTCCGCCATATTTTCCAGAAGCAACGATTAGCCCAATGGCGTTTGTTTGTTCTATCCACCTGGTTGGGGAAAGAACAAAGCTATTAAGTCCTGCTTCTTTTCTAAACCCGTCGAATTCGACGGGTTTAAAATCGGGATTATTTAATCCTTCCCAAATACCCAAAAACTCAATTGTCATACGGTTGCGCAGCCAATTCTTTATGACATCATTCGGGTTTTCGGTATTCTTAAACTTCGCTATATCGGTTAGTGAAATGTAATCGTTTTGATTGATACGGTTATAACGTATATCAATTCCTTTAACACTCATTTTGCTAGTTGCCATTGCCTTCACTCCATGCGGTTTTTCTCCTTTCCCAAGCAACAAATACCAGGGGGTGTCGCCTTTTTAGCATACTATACATTTGTTAAGCTAGCAAGAGAAAAGTTAAAAGAGGTCGTTTTTTTTTCTTAACTCGGTTATTTTGCATATATTAAATATATACTTTTATAGAAGATAAGTCAAAAGCCCCCCCTTGGTGGTGGGGGGGATAGAATATATAAGGAATTGCTGGTTTTATTCTCGATTGAATAAACCAGCGATTTCATAAACGCTTCTCCGGTCCAGGCGAAACGGCCAGCCTTTCGGGCATAAAAAAACCAGGAACTGGGGATTTGCCCTGTTTCCTGGTTTTTTATGGTTATGGTTTACGGTCTAACAGCAAAGGCATGCTACCCGGTTTCCGTTCACCACTATAATGCAGCTCCCGTAGCTTACGGGAGCAACAAAAGCTATGCTGCCGTTTGCTGAAAAAGAGCCGGTGCCGGCGCCAGTGCCATATTCTGCTGTAACATTTGCATGGGGAAAACGAAAAGCAGAAGGATCACCAGGACCAGGAGGAGGTGCAATAATGCTGCCGCCGGAGATCTGAAAGATAGCAGGATTACCGGCACCGCCACTAAGACGCACCTGGTGGACATCAGCGGTATCTGCAAAGTTTCTATGCCCGCTTATCTCTGTATCGTTACCGCGCATAAAAAGAAATCCACCAGGACTTATTTGTACCCCGCAGGAGCCCCAGTTATTCTTTATTGCGGCGCTGTCATTCATATAGATTCTGCCGCCGGATTCCCTTGTATCCACCCCGCTGCCATTCAAGTTATTGGTGTTGTGGTTAGATTGTATGAGCGCGTTACCATACATCCTCAGAATGCTGGTGTTTCTTATTTGTACACCGCCGCCATTGTTAGTGTTGTTACGGTTATTGACTATCTCTGTGGTACCTCTCATGGTTAAGTCGGATTGAATCAAAATTACCCCGCCGCCGCCATTGCCGCCAGTTTGTTGGTTATTCTCTATGCGCGAGTCACCTTCCATGATAACACTGCTTCGCACTCCGCTGCTAATTTGAGCATTTACTCCACCGCCAGCATTGTGATTACCGGGGGTGCCAAATACAGCGTTTCCGCGGGTCATAACAGTCAGGTCGTCCGAACCGTTACCGTATATAATAGCGTCATCACGCATGGTTAAGGTGGCGCCGGACAAACGCACCCCGCCGCCCAGGTTGCCTTCTATCCTTGCGTTGGCATTCATGTATAAGCGCCCGCCGACGTTTACGTACACGCCGCGTCCGCCGTGATCGACAATCTGTGCACCAGTCATCATCTGCAGTGTTCCGCCATTGACCCGCACCAGCGGTTGAAAATTGCCGGACGGTGCGGACAATCCTTCCAGGATAATGTCCTGTAATACAAGGGTATTGGTCGCGCCAATTTCAAACATATTTCCCATATACCCACTTGCAAGCGTAAGCGTGTGTCCAGACCCGGACTCGCCCCTTATGGTTATGGTAACACCGCTATAACCGTCGGCGAGATGCCCAAAAGTATCAGTACCTATGCCGGGAATAACTTCATCGGCACTGGCCTCAATAATAAAGTGCCGGTTGCTCTCGAGGTTATCTTCCAGCCATTTCAATTGCACTTGAACAGTAGCGCCCTCGGCAAAAATTGGCAACCGAGGAGGAGGAGGAGGCGTGCCGGCTCCTCCCGAATTATCGCAACCTAAAACAACAAACAACAAACAACAAACAACAAACAACAAACAAC
>WQTU01000096.1 GCA_009786125.1 Spirochaetota bacterium | reverse complement strand
TTAATCATGTCAATGAAATAAGCGGCAAAAACCGCGGGGCCATTGCCGCCCTTGTAAAGGAAGTTAAACGGTTCAAGGTTGAATAAGAACCGGCAGTTATCAAGCCCATTTGGGCCGTAGCGCCCGAAATAATAACATCAAGAGAGGTTTTTATGAAAGTATTGGCTTTAGTTTTTACATGTGCGTTTTTCCTGCTTGGAAATAATATCGCAGAGGCGCAGACTGGCGCATACCGCAGAATTTCACCTGTCGAAGCTAACCAGATGATGAATCAGCTAAATGATTTTATCCTGCTGGATGTACGCAACCCGGACGAATTCAGGGATCGCAGGATAGAAGGGGCAATATTGATTCCCGTTGCCCAACTGGAAGCCCGCGCAGCAAGTGAATTGCCCAACAAAAACGCGGTTATTTTGATCTATTGTCTTGCCGGGGGCAGAAGCGCAACTGCCGCAAGAACATTGGCCGCTATGGGTTACACAAGAGTCTACGATTTTGGGGGAATTCTCTCCTGGCCCTTCGCGACTGTCAGCGGCGACTAATTGGCTGCCATTAAATGCCATGTAAAAACCATCATCGAAAGATGATAGTTTTTACATGCGTTACCCTTAACAGTTCTAAGCAAGATCCGATCCGACCGTGATGCCTCAAAATAAAAGGTACGCAAAGCGACCGCATGGCAAGCCCTGCACCCACCGCGCCAAAGGCGCTGGTTCCGAAGCAACATGATTTCCATGACTTTCGCTTTATCGAAAGTCCGCGCTCCATTGCCCATCACTAAAAGTGTAAGTTCCGGCTCTGCGCCCCTGCGCATTGTAGAACTCAACAAATCTGTTGTCAAAAGCAGTAACACGTACCGAAACATCTTCGCCAATAGTTATACTGGAAAGCTGGTTGCCCGCAAATGCCCTGCTGTTAATCGAAGTTACGCTGTCAGGAATAACAATGCTGGTGAGCTGGTTGCACCTGAATGCATCACGCCCAATCGTGGTTACGCTATTGGGAATAATAACGCTGGTAAGCCGGTTGCATCTAAATGTCTCATTCCCAATCCAGGTCACGCTCTCCGGGATAACAATGCTGGAGAGTTGGTTATAAGCAAATGCTCTGTCTTCAATCATCGTTACGCTATTAGGAATAACAACGCTGGTGAGCTGGTTAAGAGTAAATGCTCCGGCTCCGATTCTGGTTACGCTATCGGGAATAATAACGCTGGTTAGCTGATTGCCCCTGAATGCCTCAGCCCCAATTCTGGTTACGCTATTGGGAATAATAACGCCGGTGAGCCTATTGCCCCTAAACGCCTCTTTTCCAATCAAAGTTACGCTGTTGGGTATAGTAACGCCGGTGAGCCGTTTATACGCAAATGCCCATTCCCCAATTATTATAACAGGCATTTCCCGTATGCGCGGAGGAATGTTTACAACTGCTCTTGTTCCTACATATCTAACAATTTCTGCCGACTTACCTTCATCAAAATGCCATACGCGAAAAACATTTTCACTGCATATCTGCTGCGCATATGCGGAAAAGCCAGTCAGCAGCGTAAATAGAAGCCAGAAAGCCATTTTTTTGCTCATAATTTCTTCTTTTAAACTTATTGAAGGAGGAATATAAGCTATAAAGCTATTTTCCTCCTTAATATAAAAGGTATTATGCTTCACCGTCCGCAGCAGAGCTGCAGAACATACTGCGCAACCTTTTATTTACCGCCAAATCGATTTGTTGACAATAAAATCCCTGAAAGAACCATCAGGTGAGGGCAAAAAACCCTAAGCCAGTTTATGAAATTGAAATCCGCGCTGCTGTTAATAGGAGCAATAATATCAATCATGATAATAAAAACCACCCATACAGCGGCGCAAATTACAAGAAGCAAGTCCAACATTGGAATATGAATGTTAAAAAGTCTTAAAAGAATAAAAACCCCTGCTGCAATTGCCAGAACTGCCAAAACTATGACCAAAAAATTCGATAAATCACCCCTGCCAAATAATGCCTCTACTGCCTGCCGGATCTCCGGATTTGCCCCCCCAAAACCCCTGTTGCCAAAACTCATAATACCTGTTGCAAAAAGATAGCCAGCCACTGCTATATTCAGCAAAAACAAACCAATACTTCTGTTCACTTTTTCCTCCTAATGATAATGTTATACTATATATATCGAATTTATGTCCATTAAAGAAATCTTATTTATTATGTGTCTTGACTTATAAAATCTATAGGATTAACCTTTAATCGGAGAAGAGAAATGGGTGAACGGGAACAACTTATTGTCAAAAATGAAGAAGTTATAAAAGTGCTTCCTGCATGGGCGCAGGAGCTCGCCATCAAATATTGCTCGAAAACTGCTAATCTTTATATTTTAAACGGAAACATACGCGATTTTCTTCCCAATCAGATGTGTGAAGGCGAATTTGTATTCGTAAGGATTCAGGAGTTTATATCTGATGTTATATTTGGATATAAAGATATTATCATCTTTTTTGACAGGTCATCCGGTATCAATTTTTGCTCGCAGGAGATGCAGAGGGACTACCTAAAAACAATGGGTAAGACATATCCTGATGCCTCTGCCGAAGAGCTTTTATCTTCGGACCCGACAAGGGCATTTAAGTATCTTGAGAAATATTTTCTTTTGAATCTCCCAAAAAAGCTCAGGATTGTTCTTATTATTGATTATGCAGAGACTATTGTATCCAACTGCGACATTTCGAGAATGACCGACGAAGACAGATACAGTCTGGTAACGCTTAACAGATGGAGCCAGGATCCTATTTTTACCAAGGGCGATATTTCTGTAATTCTGCTAACGGAAAACCTTTCGGATATTAGCCAGCGGCTTGTGCGCTCGCCGTCAACCATAAAGATAAATATTCCGATTCCCGATGAAAAGGTGCGGACAAGCTTTTTGAATTTCGTAGACCGGCAGAACTCTTTGATTCTCGGAGACAGGCTGAATGCAGAGCGGGTTGCAAAAATTACAAGCGGGCTTAACCTTATGAATCTGAATCAGCTTGTGGCAGAGTCTTTTGAGGCAGACAGCGCAATTTCGCTTGATTATCTTAAATACCGCAAAAAAGAGATTATAGAAAACGAAGCTTGCGGAATGCTGGAGTTTATTGAGACAGAGCACGATCTTTCAATGGTTTCGGGTCACGAGTTTGTAAAGAAGAGATTTAAAAGCGCTGCAAAGGCGATTAAACTTGGCAGGCTCGATGTTCTTCCTATGGGTTATCTTATTTCCGGAGCTGTCGGAACAGGCAAATCTTTTATGGTTACTGCATTTGCCGGCGAAATTGGGGTGCCGATTGTCAAACTTAAAAACTTTCGCTCCAAGTGGCAGGGTGTGAGCGAAGCTAACTTCGAGAAGGTTCTGAATATTTTAAAAGCAATGGCGCCTGTTGGGGTGCTTATCGATGAAGCAGATGCTTTTTTGGGGAATAGGAATCAGGATGGGGATGCCGGCACAAGCAACAGAATTTTTTCCCAGCTTGCTTCTTTTATGGGCAATACAGATTACCGTGGTAAAATAATCTGGTTTTTAATAACCTGCCGCCCGGACCTGCTTCCAATTGACTTAAAACGGCAGGGACGCGCAGAAGAGCACCTTGCCCTCTTCTACCCTGATACTAACGAAGAGCGCGAAAATCTTTTTGAAACCCTCATCAAAAAACTAAAAATAAAAGTGCAGCAAGGTGTTGGCATTTCTGATCTTCTTAAAAAATACAAGCTTGAATCTTCGGGCGCAGATATAGAGGCAATTCTTATAAGAGCGAAATTTAATGCTACGATGAATAATCATGTGATAATAACCAAAGAAGACCTTGAAGAAACAATAAGGGATTTTGTATCCCCTGCATACCCTCATGAAATTGAGCTTCAGAATCTTGTTGCTGTAATTGAATGCACAGGCAAAGAGATGCTGCCCAAAAAATTTCAGAATCTCGACAGAAGCAAAATGGTGGAGCAGATTCGGGAATTAAAAATTCTTCTTGGTGAAATTAGCGAGTAAGACGCTGCCTCTGTGCCTTAGTTAGCAAAATTAATTTCCGCACGGCAATCTTCTATTGACAAATTGACGTATCATAGAGAATATAAAATTATAATTACATAAAAATTTGCTATAATATAACCATGCAGGGGGGTAAAATGAAAAAACTATTGAATTGTGGTTTTTTCTCTATTTTGATTTTGGTTCTCTTATTTTCTTTCGGATCATGCAAGAGAGATCCTGAAAGATTAATTTTTGGAGATTATCCGGCAGACTTTGAAATTGCTTATATGCACATGATTGGTTATCCGCAAGCTCCTACACTCAGAGATTTGTTTGGTACAAACGCTGTATTTGCAAATACATTTTATGGCACGCCATCTGTTGTAACTGTTGAATCCACTTCCGGCACTAAAGATGAGTTTAGTGCGGTTCTTTTGCTTACTATGAAAGGCGGAGAAACCGGCGAATACTTTGATCTTTTGCGCGTGCAATTAAGATTCCAGCCGGACAGCATCTCAGAAAAAAGTTATCTCCGCTACATAAGATTTGCGAATCTTGCTACAGACCAGGTTACTGTACAACAATCGCATGGAACTGAGCGGGAAGATGGTCTGGTTCTTGGCTTTTTTGCAAGCATAATGGGCTGGTTCTGGGATACATCAAAATTTTAGACTGATAGATTTCACACTCTTTTTTCAAGAGAACCGCTGATTTATTCAATCGAGAATAAATTCGCGAAGCATCCCGAACTTGTTCGGGGCTGCATTACCTTGTTATCCTTTTTTCGCAGTTTTCTGCAAGAAAACGAGAAAAAATATGGAAGCACTGATTAGAGTCAAATAAGAACCTACTATTAATTTTTAAAAATGGTAGGTTCTTAATCAGTGCTTCCCAAGGTTTGCCAACCTGTTTTTGCTTTGCAAGACCTTTTTCAGATTGGCAAACCATTCTTTTAGCCTTGTAATTTTCTTCTTCTTATCATAAAATTCAGAGACAAATATTTCGCAAAGGAATAACTTCATGGCAGAAAAGAAAAACAAACCTGTTGTATCCAAAGAAGAGCTTGGAAAAATAATTGAATACTGGAATGCAGCAAATTATCTATCAGTAGGACAAATTTATCTATTGGCCAACCCTCTTTTAAAAGAACCGCTAAAACTCAAACATATAAAACCTCGGCTTTTGGGACACTGGGGTACGACTCCGGGACTAAACTTTGTTTATGTTCACATGAACAGATTAATAAAAAAATATGATTTGGATATGATGTATATTACTGGTCCTGGGCACGGAGGTCCCGGGCTGGTTGCAAACACCTACCTTGAAGGAACGTACAGCGAGGTATATCCGGATATTTCTGAAGATGAAGAAGGTATGAGAAAACTATTCAAACAGTTTTCTTTTCCCGGCGGAATACCGAGCCATGTAGCTCCGGAGATTCCAGGCTCTATTCATGAAGGCGGAGAGCTTGGTTATGCGCTTCTTCACGCTTATGGCGCTGTGTTTGACAATCCTGATCTTATAACCTGCTGCGTAGTGGGAGACGGCGAAGCAGAATCAGGCCCGCTTGCTGCGAGCTGGCATTCAAACAAATTTCTTAATCCTGTAAGGGACGGAGCTGTGCTTCCGATACTTCATCTTAATGGATACAAGATTGCAAATCCCACTATTTTTGCGCGTATTCCGCGCGACGAGCTTGATAAACTTTTTGTTGGGTATGGTTACAAACCTTACTACGTTGAAGGAAAAGATTTTGAAAGCACGCATTTGCAAATGGCAGAAGTCAGCGAAAAGGCAATAAAAGAAATAAGAGCAATTCAGAAAAAATGCAGAACAGACGGCTATACAGAGCGGCCTGTATGGCCAATGATTATTCTTATAACTCCAAAAGGCTGGACCTGCCCCGAATATATTGATAATGAAAAAGTTGAAGGTTCGTTTAGGTCGCACCAGGTTCCGCTTGCAAAGCTTGCAGAGAAAACGGAGCATTTAAAAATGCTTGAAGATTGGCTTAAAAGCTATAAGCCGGAAATTCTTTTTGATTCCAGCGGAACCCTCAGGCAAGACCTTAAAGATTTAGCGCCAAAGGGCGAGCGAAGAATGGGAGCAAACCCTCATGCGAATGGCGGCAAGCTTTTAAAAAATCTCAAGATGCCGGATTTTCGAAATTATGCAGAAGCTGTTACAAAACCAGGAACCGAGTATGCAGAAGCTACAAGAGTTATGGGAAAGTTCCTGCGCGATGTAATGAAACTTAATTTAAAAGCAGCTAACTTTAGAATTATGGGACCCGATGAGACAGCATCGAACAGGCTAAGTCCTGTTTTCGAAGCTACAAACAGGGTTATGACAGCGCGACTCAATCCTGATGATGACCATATCTCTGCAGACGGAAGGGTTATGGAGGTTCTTAGTGAACATTTGTGCCAGGGCTGGCTTGAGGGGTATCTTCTTACAGGAAGGCATGGGTTTTTCTCATGCTACGAAGCTTTCATTCATATAGTTGATTCAATGTTTAACCAGCACGCAAAGTGGCTTAAGGTATCTTCGCAAATTCCGTGGAGAAGACCTATTGCTTCGCTTAACTACTTGTTAACGTCTCATGTCTGGCGCCAGGATCATAATGGATTTAGCCATCAGGATCCAGGGTTTATAGACCTTGTTGTTAACAAGAAGGCAGAGATTGTGCGCGTATATCTTCCGCCGGATGCGAACTGCCTCTTGTCCGTTACCGACCACTGTTTGCGAAGCAGGAATTACATAAATGTCATTGTTGCAGGCAAACAAAATGCGCTGCAGTATCTTGATATGCGCTCTGCGATTGGGCACTGCACTGCCGGTATAGGCATCTGGAAATGGGCAAGCAGCGATGCAGGCGCTGAGCCTGATGTTGTAATGGGCTGCGCAGGCGATGTTCCTACAATGGAAGTTCTTGCTGCTGTTGATATTTTGAGGCAGAACTTTCCGGACCTCAAAGTTCGGGTTGTTAATGTTGTTGATCTTATGACTTTGCAGCCGGAGACCGATCACCCGCATGGGCTTTCGGATAAGGATTTTGACTCTATTTTTACAAAAGATAAACCTATTATTTTTGCCTTTCATGGTTATCCGTGGCTTATTCACAGATTAACTTACAGAAGGACAAATCATAATAACCTTCATGTGAGGGGTTATAAAGAAGAAGGCACTACCACTACTCCGTTTGATATGGTTGTAATGAATGATCTTGACAGGTTCCATCTTGTAAAAGCTGTTATTGACAGGGTTCCGGTACTTGAAAAAACAGGTGCTCATGTGAAGCAGGCTATGAAAAACAAGCTTATTGAGCACAAGCTGCATATCTATGAACATGGAGATGATCTGCCGGAAATTAAAAACTGGAAGTGGCCGTATTAGGAGCTTTACCGACCATCAAGTTTTTAGGCAAGGAACCTCGAATAAATTTATGGAACAAAGGCAAATTTGTTCTTAAACCTTCGAGGTTAGGCGAAGCCGTACGGCTAACCACTGGTCGGTTTTTAGGGTTTTACGCGTATTACTTGCCGAGGTATTCCCTTACAATGTTAAACATTCTTCGCAGGGGTTCTGCTGCTCCCCACAAGAGCTGGTCGCCTACTGTAAAAAGGGTTAAATACTCATTGCCAATATTCATCTTTCTTATTCTTCCAACAGGAATTGTTAAAGTTCCGGAAACTGCTGCTGGTGTAAGTTCTGCTCTAGTAGCTTCGAGTTCGTTTGGAACAATTTTTACCCATTCGTTACCTGCTGCTAATATATCATAAATATCTTTTATAGGCACATCTTTTGTGAGTTTTATTGTAAGCGCCTGGCTGTGGCTTCTCATTGCTCCTATTCTTACGCAAATTCCATCTACAGGTATCTGTTTTTTTGTCATAAGAATTTTGTTTAACTCCACAACTCCTTTCCATTCCTCTTTTGTTTGACCGTTTTCAAGACCTTTGTCAATCCAGGGAATAATACTTCCGGCTAGAGGAACCTTGAAATTCTCAACAGGAAAATCGCTGCTTCGCATTTTTTCGGTAATTAGCCTGTCTACTTCAAGTATTGCCGATGCAGGGTCATAAATCATATCGCCTGCTGCACTGCCGAGAGCTGCCATTTGCGTAAGCAGCTCCTTCATATTCACTGCGCCTGCTCCGGATGAAGCCTGGTAGGTCATGCTGCTTATCCATTCAACAAGGTTATTATTAAAAAGCGAGCCTATACCCATAAGCATAAGGCTTACTGTACAGTTTCCGCCAACATAACATTTTATGCCTTTTGCTAAAGCATCGTTAATTACATTTCTGTTAACAGGATCGAGAATTATGATTGCATCATCTTTCATTCTAAGGGTTGATGCAGCGTCTATCCAATAGCCTTTCCAGCCGCTTGCCATAAGCTGAGGGTACACTTTTTCTGTGTAACTTCCGCCCTGGCACGTAACGATGATATCCATTTGTTTTAATTTTTCTATGTTTTCGGCATTTTCCAGAATGCCTGTACTTGTTTCGCCTGCTATTGTATCTGTCTTCCCTGCCTGTGATGTGGAAAAAAATACTTTTTCGAAATCTTTGAAATCATTCTCTTCTGCCATTCTTTTCATTAGAACAGAACCAACCATTCCTCTGTAACCTACAAAACCTGTCTTTAACACGAAATCCTCTCCTCTTTTTTATACTGATATTATATAAAATCTTTTATAACCACACATTCTGCATCCACCCTCGCAGTAAATACGAGGTTCTGTTTGCACATAATATTTTTCTAGCCGTATGTTGCACTCAACGCAATATTGCGACTAAAAGACGTCTTATATTGCGTTGAGTTCCACAAAGTATACAAACGCCCCTCATCAAATACGATGTTTTACCTGGTCTACTTCCACACCAACACCGAAGGATCATAATCTTCGGGCGGATTATAGCCCAAAAGCTCAATGCACGTTGCTGCAACAGAACTTATTCCAAGCCCTTCCCTTAGCGACTTGCTATATTCTTCTTTATATTCAGGGTCAACTATTATGCATGGAACAGGATTAAGTGAATGAGCTGTTTTTGCTTTTGGCTGCCCATTTGCTTTTACTTTAACCTTGCCGTCCTTCTCATGCTCAAACATATCATCTGCATTGCCATGATCAGCAGTAACTATCATTATACCTTTTGTTTCGTCAACAGCTTTTTTCAACCTGGCAAGACACAAATCCAGCGCCTCCATTGAGCATACAACAGCTTCGTAAATACCTGTGTGTCCAACCATATCGCCGTTAGGGAAATTAAGCCTTATAAAATCATACTTGCCCGACTTTATTGCTTCAACAACTTTGTCGGTAATTTCCGCACACTTCATCCAGGGGCGCTGCTCGAATGGAACAACATCAGACGGAACTTCGATATAATCTTCAAGAGTTTCGGAAAACTTCCCTGTCCTGTTGCCATTAAAAAAGTACGTTACATGCCCAAACTTTTGCGTCTCGCTTATTGCAAGCTGCTTTACGCCTGTTGCTACAAGGTACTCGCCCATTGTCTTCTCTATCGAAGGCGGATCCACAAGAAATTGCTTTGGCACATGAGCATCTCCGTCATATTCCATCATCCCTGCATATTCAACAGCCGGGTAGCGTTTTCTGTCAAAGCGTTTAAAATCTTTATTCTCAAAAGCTTCTGTAATTTCAAGCGCCCTGTCGCCGCGAAAATTATAAAGAATAACAGAATCTCCATCCATAATTGCGCCTAACGGCTTGCCCTCTTTCTCTATAATAAAAGGCGGAATATCCTGATCAATCGCACCGGTCTCTTTTCTGAGTATCTCAACAGCCTCGTGAGCAGATTTAAACATTCGTCCTTCTGCCAACACATGGGTGTGCCACCCTTTTTCGACCATACCCCAGTTAGCGCCGTATCTGTCCATTGTAATATTCATTCGACCGCCGCCCGAAGCAATTGCGCAGTCAAACGAGCTGTCTGCAAGCGACGCGAGAAAATCTTCGAAAGGATCGATATATTCAAATGCAGAAGTCTCGCCCACATCGCGGCCATCGAGAAGTATATGAATACGCACCTTTGCAACGCCCTCTTTCTTTGCCTGAGCTATCATTGCCCTAAGGTGACTAACATTGCTATGCACATTGCCATCAGACAAAAGCCCAATAAAATGAAGCGTCGTACCTTTGCCCTTAACATTGGAAACAAGTTTATCCCAGGTCTTGCCCTTGAACATATTTCCCGATTCTACAGATTCTGTTACAAGCTTTGCGCCTTGTGCAAAAACCCGGCCGCAGCCCATTGCATTGTGCCCTACTTCGCTGTTGCCCATATCATCGTCGGACGGAAGCCCCACTGCTGTTCCGTGCGCCCGAAGCTTTGTACAGGGATTTGCCTGCTGCATCGATGCGAGATTAGGCATAAGAGCTGCTGCTACTGCATCGCCTTCTTTATATTTGCCAAAACCTACGCCGTCCATAATTACAAGGACAACAGGCCCCTTTCTTTTCGTAAAATTGGTTTTTTTTGTAAGAGGTTTTGGCATCGCCAGCTCCTTTTTTGTGTTCGTTTATCTGCGTCAGATACATAGTAATATTTTTATAAAACAGTATCAATACCGAATATTGCCCAGAGCAACGTCATTTAAGCCCTGCCAAACAAGGGCTTGCCAAAGGCAGGGAAGAAAACCATCGCACTAAGGCATACTGATGTGGACTCAGGCGATTCGCTTTGCTCCAAAACCTGATGGCTGGCTTGCGGCTGTTGCGTTCAAAGTCTGATACCAATATTCTCGCACGAAGGCACCAAGGCACAAAGAAAGGAAATTGACGCCATTAATGCTGCATTGCAGAAACAAAGGGTTTAATACCCTTTATTTTGAATCAAATTTCCAAAATCGCAGTTAATAGTAGATGTATTTAATACATATTATCTAAACTTCGAGGTCATTTATTATGAAAAAAAACTCTTCCAAATATAAAGACAGCATCTTCTGTATGTTATTTAATAATCCGGACAAACTAAGAGAACTCTATAATGCTCTTAGCGGCACCTCATATTCAGAAGAAACCCCGGTAACTATCAATACTTTAAGAGAAGTATTAGTCAAAGGATTGCAAAATGATATTTCCTTCACCATAGGAGACAAAACAATTGTCCTTATAGAGCACCAATCAACAATAAACCCGAATATGCCTATTAGATTCCTGTTTTATATAGCAACCCTCTATGAAAAAATGATTATTCGCAAAGAGCTCTATTTAGAGCGGTGGCTTAAACTTCCAAATCCCGAGTTTTACCTGTTTTACAATGGAAAATCAGCTTTTCCGGAAGAAACAATAATGCGGCTTTCTACTTCGTTTGAAATGGGTGAGGGGATAGAAGAAGGTATACCGGATGTTGTCGAAACAAATATAAATTCTTGTACAAATCTCCGGTATACGGCTTCGCCTAATCTTGAACTTGAAGTTAAGGCTTACAATATTAATCTCGGGCATAACAAAACCCTTATGACGAAGAGCCGCGACCTGGGAGAGTTTGCGCAGTTTGTCGAAGTAGTAAGAGAGAAGCAGGCTGGCGCAAATACACCGGAAGAAAAAGAAGAAGCTTTTTTACTTGCCATAGAGTATTGCATAGAGCATAATATATTAAAGGAATTTCTTGAAACCCATAGGGAGGATGTTATGAAGAGTTTATTAAGCATAACCCGAGAAGAATATGTAGATATTCGCTTGGAAGAAGCTCATGAAAAAGGACTTGAGAAAGGGCTTGCCAAGGGCTCAACGCAAGCAAGACTCGAAACAGCGCGAGAACTCAAAGCTATGGGACTTACGTTTGAGCAAATAGCAAGAGCAACAAAACTTCCCATCGAAGAAGTAGAGAGGTTATGAAGAGTTTATTAAGCATAACCCGAGAAGAATATGTAGATATTCGCTTGGAAGAAGCTCATGAAAAAGGACTTGAGAAAGGGCTTGCCAAAGGCAGAGAAGAAAAACAACTCGAAACAGCGCGAAGATTCAAAGCTATGGGACTCCCGCTTGAACAAATAGCCGAAGGAGTTAGACTTCCCATCGAAGAAGTAGAGAAGCTTTAAGCAATTTCGAAGAAAACCTCACACAAAGGCATACTGATGGGGACTACGGCGATTTGTTTTGCTCCAAAACCTGCTGACTGGCTTGCGGCTGGTGCGCTTCGCCAGAGTCCTCGCAAGCTGCGGCACGTCGCAACGAAGTTTCTAGCGTAGTCACGCACCATCCTCCAGCCCATCGCAGCAGTTTGGCTGGCTGGTTCAAAATGGGTATAAAAAACCAGGAATTAGCTAAGCTGCCCCTAGTTTTTTAAAGAAGGTGATTATAAACCTCCAATACTATCAATATACCAATTATTTCTTCCATCTTCTCTCATGTTAAAAGGCCACTGACCCGCGATGCATCCGATTATATTCACACTTCTTGAAGAACCTGAACCTGAAATACTACCTACAGAATAGGGTCCTCCTGGACCTGGAAACGGCCAAGTTCCAGCAAACGTAGCTCTAGTTGAATTACGAAATGCAGATGAAGGATGAAAATTATTTCTAATATTGTCGCTATCACTATTTAGATCTTGTACAAACGCTCTTATTCTATCATCTATACTAAGACCTTTATCTTCCTGGCACCCTGTAAATAATATACTAGAAGCTATTAAAGCAAAAATAACCAATAATATTAAAATATTTTTCCTCATTTTTTTCTCCTTAAATATATAACTAAATATCTATTTCACTTATTTGCGGAATCGTTATTTCTTCGAATTTTCTTAGAACTTCGTTATATAGTTTATAAAATTCCATAAAAACAGGATCATTAAGCCTTGCAATATGCCTGGATTTCATTTCTGCATACATATTTCCTACAACGAAGCGTCTCATGGAAAGTGCAGAAAGCGCATAATATCTCATATTAAGGTGTACATGTATTGAATTAATCATGGATGGTCTTAAGATAGTGTTAACAAATTGGTTCGCTGCTTCTTCGCCTTGCTCCTCAAGTATTCTTCCATGTTCTACTCTCTTTTTATTAATTTCTTCCAATATTTCAAGAAAACGCGGATAAAGCTCTCTCACTCTGTTGTTAAAATAGTCGAGCTGCCGGTCAACTGCTCTTAAAGCTCCAACAGGATCATTTAGAAAAGCCTCTCTTCTGCCTTCGTTCCATGCAGCAAAATCAATAGGTCTTCCCATAAGCTGAATTCTTTCGCCGGGCGGCTGCCCTGCTCTCACTTCAACAGCTTCATCAGGATTAAGCCGGACGCTTCTGCCAAAAGCTTCTACATCAACAGCGCCTTCTGTAACAACAATAAGCGAGGAACCATCAGCGCCGGAAAAAACAGTAAATTCTGTACCCCTTACTCCTGCAACAGAGCTGTGCGTTGCAATTGTAGGTGCGTGACCTGCCACTCTGTTAACTCTAAAAGCAACTTCTCCGACTGCGACGGCAAGGACATTTTCTCTTTGCCCGGCAACTTCTCTTTCTCTTACGGCAAATACTGTGTTCGGGGATATTCTGAATGTACTGCCGGAAGCGCGTTCGCGAAGCTCGGCAGAGCTGTCTCTGTCTGTAATTATGGAATTGCCTATGAAAACATTATCCCCTATAAATGCTTCAACCTCGGCTCCGGAATTATTTCTAATATCAACCCAGCCATTAACAAATGTTACTACAGCAAATGACTGCGCAAAAAGGGCTGGTGCCAATGCTAGAAAAACAGCTAAAAATATAAGTTTTTTTCTCATTATCTTACCTCCACCGGACCTGTAAATCCGTGTATAGCCGGTAATGTTCTTCTTGCGCCGGAAGACTCTGCCCTAACCCGCGTTCTCCCGCCAAGAATCATATAGTAGAGACCGTTTTTGCAGTTTATTTTTACAAGCGAAGCTCTTCTGGGAAGGTGATTTTTAAACCATGTTCTTACTTCAAAAGTATCTCCAAAAAATCGGTAATCTCCGGAAGAAACAGGAATTGATTCCACGCTAATAATTTCTTCGAAGCTAAAACCGGCGTTGGTTATGTTTTGCCATATCATGTTGCTGTCGCGTTCAAGAACAATTATTTCTCTGTCAAAAAGAAAAGGCAAAGCTGTTGCCCCGCCTAACCAGGCACCCTCTTGTGCGTTTACGAGTCCAATTATTCTGTCTGATGAGCTTCTTCTCTGGCTATAGGTTGTGCAGGACATTAGCCCTGCTATAATTGCAACTGAAATTAACAATAAAACTGCTTTTTTCATCTAGTAATCTCCATGCTATCAAGGTATTTTTGCCTTGGCTCTTGATTATATCATTGAACAATTAAATTTTCTATGTATTTTATATGTAATTTCCATGTATTTTCTGTGTTATATGAAAAATTATAACATTTACTGCTGCATCAGTCTTGCAGGCTGGGTACGCAATTCGCTGCTCTATTAGCTGCTATGCCAAGATAGACGTACCAAGAATTTAACTCTTGAATACTTGGGTAAGCATAAAGTTTGGAATAGCGGGAAAAGTCTTGCTATCTGATTTCAGCCATGTAATAATATAAACAGGAAATAGTTATGTTGTTAAGTGAATTAAAATATACATATACAGACTTTGATGGAGTAATTTTCGAGAAAAATGCAGCAGAAGTGGTGGATATTATTAAAGAAACTATCTTAAAACACGTAAATGCAAAGTATATTTACCTTTTTGGCTCTTATGCCTACGGAACACCAGGAAATAAAAGCGATATAGATATTTATACTGTTGTTCCTGATGATACAGGCAGCCATGCAGAACTATATGCAAAAGTAATCGGAGATTTAAGAACCCAAAAAATTTATTTTGTTGATTTATTATTTATTGATGAAAGCAAGTTTAACGAAAGAAAAGAATTTAGTTTTGAAAAAACAATTTGCCAGAAAGGAAAATTACTTTATGAAGAACAAAGAAATAGCAGAGTGGTTGCGACTCGCTAACAACGATATTTATTTACCGACGAAGCGAGAACCGCGGACAAGCGAAGCTTGCACATGGTCGAGCGAGGAGGTAAACAAAAGGTACGCGTACCCCGCTGCTTGCAGCGGAACCCGCGCCTTTGGCGCGGTGGATGCAGGGCTTGTCCTGCGGTCGCTTTGCGCGTGCTTGCACGTAATACCTTTTATTCGGCACAAGAATTAAATAAGTTACATCGTAAGCCTATTGAGGTTATCTGCTATCATTGTGCGCAATCTGCAGAAAAATATTTAAAAGCTTTTTTAGTTTTTCACGGCGTTGTTCCGGAAAAAATACATAAATTGATTATCCTTAATGAAAATTGTATTAAGATATTCAACGACTTTAATAACATTTATAAAGAATGCGATCTTTTAAGCAAATATGCTAATGAAGTCCGTTATCCGCACAGCATGAAAATTGAAGAAGAAGATATAGCCAGGGCAATTACCGCAGCGGAAAGAATCAGAGATTTTGAGCCTATAAGATCTTTAATTGATATGATTGAAAAGGAAAGCAAACCCAAATAGTCGGAAAGATAAAGACAGGCACCAGTACATAACAGGAAAAAAAGACTCCTCACCATTCTTTGCACGCCAAACGTATGAAATTTTGTAATTTATTACAGGATAAAGACTTAGCTTACATTATGCGACGTAAAGCTTGTGAGATAATATTATTGGCTACTATTGATATAAAATATCTCAGAAAAAATAATTGAATTTGAAATTGCTTCAAGAGGAATTACATATCGACCCAATATTCTAACATAAATCGTTTTTAATTCCAATTCTGGAGCTATACGCCTTAGTATAACATATAATAATTCTGTACAATATAAACTTGTATTATCTTGCATATCAAAACTCCAATCAAAAGGCATCCCTAAATATTCAATTGCTAAATTTGATATTTGACCTGCATCTATATCATTTATCCTATATATTCCAATTGCTCTGGCATATTTTATGAAATCTTCTAAAGGTTCTTCTCTTACAAAATCATTGACACGGCCTATATCTCCTTCTGCGTGAATAACGGTAATCAAACCATCATTCACGCGTATTATTCCCATATGTGAAAAACGCCTATCCGTTATAGATACATTTCTTAAATGTTGAGACCAAGACCTGTTTCCGAGGCGACAAATAATATCTCCATCTCTTACAATTTCAAAGAGAATACCCAGCTCTTTTGAAGAAAATGCTATGGGCTTACCTCTAGGCGTTATTACATAAACAGATACCGAGAAAATAATTATTGTGAGTGTAGTAATGCCTATAAGGAAATATGGTTTTTTTATCATTTATTAGAAAAATCTATGGTTACTCTCCATCTGCCACCAATCCTAATAAGATCAAAGTCATCTGTTTCGCCATCTCTATATGTTACTCGTACAACAGCTGTATCGCCAGAAATTGTTTGTTCCATACTTGCAATACCTCCAGACTCGGTTAATTTACTTCGCAATTCGCTTGCCATTTTATTAACCAGTTCTGCTGCCTCCGGAACCATTAAGTCATTAATAGCATTAGTATCCCCATTTTCTATAGCAGTATGAAGCTGTCTGACTACACCTGACGGACTATTCCGCCCTTCTCCGCAAGCGGTGAACGCAAGCCCAATAATTAGTATTAAGCTGATCAATCCAATAAAAGTTAAATTCCTTTTCACAATACCCTCCTTAGTTTTTAATCATTTCGGATTACCATTTTTACAATTCTACGAATTGATATTCAAATGAGCTTTTCCCAAAACCCACAACCCCCAAACACAGTCGCTTTGAAAATAAAACCACGAATCATTGCATGCTCCCTTTTCCTTGCGCTTTCTCACTCACGGCTTTATTCATCCTGCAAAATAACTGTTCCATTGGCATTATATTCAAACATTTGAGTATGCGCATTGTGCCCAATAAGAGTGAAAGTTACATCACGAATATCTATATTTCCGGCGTGTTCCTTTCTTGCCGCTTCCAATAAAGCCTGATGAGCAGCTTCATTTATTCCCTGGAGTATTCTTCTCCGTTCTGCTAAAGCCGCAACATCTCTAGCCCCTGCAATACCTAATCCCAGCCCAGCATCGGCAGCACCTCTTCCTATTCGTCCTCTATCTCCCCTAGCTATGCCTCTTCCAATATCTTGCCCACCTCGTTCGACCAACTCCTCCTGCACCTGGTCAAGAGGGTTATCCGGCTGCTGTTCTCTTAACCCATAAGACGTTATAAAATTTACTGAAACTGCTCCTAATACCTGTGCATTGCACCCCCCGTTAGGTTTTGATGCACAAGACAAAATAAAGCCAACTACCAGTAAACTTAAAGTCACTTTTGAAACAATTTTTTTTAACATTAAAAAACACTCCTCATATCGTAGTTTCAACTCACTACGGTATTTTTTATTTATCCAATCTATACAGATGGGATTTTCATAGAAAATTTTCTTTATCTCATTACCGCGATTTCTGACTAATTCAGAAGTAATAAAAACAGTCATGTTTGCGTATGGTAAAATTTATCCTGAAATTTTCCTTCCAAATTAGTGCCTATCTTCATGTTTTAATGTCTGTGAGCTGCAGTAAAGGTTAAAGTTACATCATTCGGGATATGAATATTCGACATAATATGCTCCTGACCGGTAGCAACATGTACTAGCCTAAAATCGAACCTGTCCCCGGTTAGTGGAAGGCGCTCTAAATTAACAGAAAAGTTGTCTCCGCTTATCACAGTACGAGCAACAGTAGTAATTCCACCTCCTGGGGAAAGTATATCTATCCACGCCAAGGCACCATCGCCAGTGGCTCTTATAGAAATGGATGCTGCTGTGTGTCCTGTATTATTTCGTATAACAACTACAGGTGGTCTTCTTGTTAAAGTAAGAGTAACATCCTCATTGCTAATGTATACCTGCTCACTAAATTGAAAGCGCCCAATCGTATAAGTAACTGTAACATTTTGACTCTGGTTTAATTCCGGAAGCTGCCACCAGGCATTGGATAGATTCCGAACTGTTCTAGCCGGAGCAGTTATATCAACACTGCGCCCTGTTTGATCTTGTATAAAAAGCAGCGGATGTCTGTCTTGAGCGGTAAAAGTAATTGGCGAAGCGTTGTTTATTCTGTTGGGTCTCCCCCAGCCCAACGCCGCCAAAAAACCATAATGATAGGTCGTAGCTTCGATGGGAACATTATAAATTGTATACTTTACACCGTGATTATCAATCATTCGCAGGTCTTGATTTCTTCTTGTTGGGGTTGCAGAACTACTTATCTCGCTAAAAATATTATGCTGTGCCCCAGAGTTAAGATGAAACACGTCCCAGAATCTGACTGCCCCCTCTGGTGTTCTGATTACATTCCCATGAGCGTCAGTTCGTGCTCTTACGTTTATCATGTTACCCCAACTGGTAGTACCAGTATCTCTGGAATAAACTCTTGCAGCAACGGCGCCTGTTTCATTCCTAACTGCTTGAGTATGGCGATAACTGGCACATCCAACAAAGTTAGCCATTAAAACAACTGCCAAAATCATAAAAACCGTTAATTTTTTCAAATATTTCTCCTTACGTTTATGATGCTATTCTCGCATAAAGAAGCCCCACATGTAGGACTTCTTTGTCGATTTAGACATTTTTTTATATTTTAAATCCAAACAGACATATTGATCAACTGCTTTTATGTCTGTTTGGATAGATTTTTGTATTTTTTCTTCTACAATATGTTATGAAATGAATGATAACCCTTTTATCTTTTGGGAAAACGTTAAAAAAGAGGTTAAGGCGCAAAATACTACCCATGAGTGGGTAGCAAAGAATTCAGGTATCAGTTTTAATACATTTCAAGGTTGGATTTCTAAAGGTATATATCCAAGAGTCAACGAAGCAATACGCATTGCAGTTTCGCTTAATACATCAGTCGAGTATCTTGCTAGTGGTGCAGTCCAAAATAACAAGAAACCAATTGATATTATTTGTCAGCATTTACCAAAAATTCAGGAGCATTTAGAAGCTATAAAAGGAGCGGTAAAAGAACTCCAATAGCTATCTGCCTATCAACTTCCTCAAACTGAAAAACAAAAACACTTGCTTTTGGAAAACAGCGATGTTGCATCTGTCAGGGCAAAACAATTGCTAGAAGGTAAAAATCCTTCATCATCAGTATACCGATTGATTGAGGCTATGGATAAGATTAGTTTATAGCTTTTTATTTTGTTAACTGCTCAATCATAAGGTAAGCCTAGTAAATCCACTATTGTACTGTACTTTGGTGCAATTTAACAGCTTTATATTTATGGAATGTATATTCCACGCTAAAAGCTCCTTGTGTCCACATAAATAGACCCACTTGTCCGCCGAATTAGACCCACCTCTCCAGCGTAGTTATCCATTAGAATTGACCTCAGCAAAGCGGTATCCTTTTATTTTTATTACCCTATGTTCCACTGTTTACCTCCAAATACACCGGCTGCCCACGGGAGGCTTGATAAATAACAATTTATTTCAAAAAAAATTATGGTTTTATAAAACCGTTGACTTTTTGTCTTATATATACTACATTTAAAATATGAAAGAAAAGCCAAAATATGAAGTCCTTGAAACTGACACCTTTGTAAGTTGGATTGAAGGTATTAAAGACTGCGTTTATCGCCAAAAAATTGCAGCACAAATCCTTAAACTGGCAAATGGTAATTTTGGCAATGTCAAGTCTCTTAAAGATGGTCTTTATGAAGCGAAAGAAAAAAAGGGAGCCGGTTTTAGGCTGTATTTCATCAACAGGGATGGGAAAATCATTATTCTGCTTTGTGGCGGCGATAAATCCAGTCAGCAATCTGATATTAAAAATGCCAGAAAATTGGCGAAGGAGTATTAAATGAAACTTAGAAAATTTGACATGATCAATTACCTTAAAACAGAAGAGGATATTCAAGCCTTTCTTCAAGTTGCTGTTGAAGATGAAGACCCTGCTTTTCTTCCAGTCGCTCTTGCGGAAGTTGCC
>WQTU01000095.1 GCA_009786125.1 Spirochaetota bacterium | reverse complement strand
TATTCAATCGAGAATAAATCAGCTTTACCTTATTATCCTTTTTTCGTAGTTTTCTGCAAGAAAACTACGAAAAAATGTGGAAGCACTGATTAGAGTCAAATAAGAACCTACTATTAAATTTTAAAAATTATAGGTTCTTAATCAGTGCTTCCCTAGAAAAACAATTTTATTTGTTATATACTATGAATTATAAATGGAAAACAAATATAGTATAAAAAATAAGATAATCAATATCAATGAAATAAGAAAACTACTTTCTTCCGACAAATATATCACAGAATCTGAGTCAAAAAAAGATGACAATCCAGAAAAAAAGCTCTCTTTTTTTAAAACTTTTTCTTTTCATGCAGACTTCTTAAGGCTGTTATTAGCTTTGCGCAAAGCTATTTTAAAAGAAAAATGCACAGAGGATTTTTATATAGAATACTGTTTTCATGTCTTAAAAAAGGTTGAAAAAATAGGCGGAAGGTTTGAAATAAAAGGTTTCGATAACCTTAGAAAAGAGCAGGGACCTTTTGTTCTTGTCGGAAACCACATGAGCGCTCTTGAGACACTTATATTTCCTGCAGTTATAGGCTCCATAATACCTGTAACTTATGTTATAAAGAAAAGCCTTATGAGTCATTTTATTTTTGGTCCAATAATGAGAACGCGGAATCCTATTGCTGTGGAAAGAAAAGATCCCAGAAAAGATCTGGATGCTGTTTTAACAGGAGGCGTTGAGCGCCTTTCCAGCGGCACTTCTGTTGTTATTTTCCCGCAGGCAACGAGAACAAGGCTTTTTGAGCCTGATAAATTTAATTCGCTTGGAATAAAGCTTGCAAAAAGAGCAGGCGTTTCTGTAATCCCTTTTGCATTAAAAACAGATGTTTGGGCAAACGGCAAGCTGGTAAGCGATGTGGGAAATTTTTACCCCGGAAGAACTGCTCACATAGAGTTTGGAGCTCCTGTAAAAATCGACGGAACAGGAAAAAAAGAGCATGAGCAAATAATTGATTTTATAAAAACACGTTTCGAGAGTTGGAAATAATTTTATGACAGATATTGAAAAATGGAAGAAAATTATTATTTCGCTTCCGGAGCAGATTTTTTTTGATTTAATAAGAAATTATCTCGGCGATGTTAAAACTCCTTTTAACAAACATAATCTTATCGATGAATTTGCAGCATTTTTGCGCAAAGAAAAAAATCTCGATAAAATAATAGCTTTAATTGATGAGCAAGATGCTTTTGTTCTTACTGTGCTTGATATTTTGGGTCCCATAGAAATAAAAACACTCTACCCATTTTTTTCCGACAAAAAAAATTATTATGATTTTTATCTTCATTTGCAAAATCTTGAGGAGAGAATGCTTATTTGTTCGGACAAAGATGCAGGCGAATCGCCGTTGCTGATTATATCGCCGCTTTTTAAGGATGTTCTTAAGGAGAGGGTAATAGATCATTCTATTGTTATTCCGGCAGTTGACGTTAGCGAGAGTCTTAAAAAAGAAACAGAAACATGGTACTTTGAGTCTCTTCTTTTTTCGGTATTGTCGTATCTTCTTGGGCGGGAACAGGTTCTCAAGCTTGACGGCCATTTTAAAAAAAGAATACAAGAAGAGCTAATGGAAATATTCCCAGGCACAATGGGCACAGATGCAGAACTTAAAATTGATATTATGAGAAAAGTTTTAAAAAGACTTAATTTAGTAAGACAGGAAGCCGGTGTCTTTAAGCCGGCAATTGGCAGGTGGAAAGAGTTTATGAAACTTTCTTTTTCGGAAAGACAGGCTCTTTGTACAGGCGCTTTTTTTTCCTCGAATTACAGCTTGTATTTTTCTCTTGTAGATAAATTTATGAAAATAGTTTGCAGCACAGACAAGGGGTTTCCGAAAAAATCATTGCTAAAAATAATTGATCTATTGTTTGTAAAAAACTACTTGCCGCAGGAAGAATGGCGCGATGATATTATTAAAATACTTTCGGGGCTTGAATATCTCAAAAAAGACGGGGATTATTACTACCCAAATCCTGCCTATCTCTCAATTCTAAACAATAAAAAAAGAGGAGCTATAACTTCTGACAGCAAAGAGCCATGTCATTTTATTCTTCAGCCTAATTTTGATATCCATGTTTCAAAAGATATTATTTTTCACGAAGGTGTTATGCTTGCTTTTATTGCAAATATAAAAAAATATTCAGACATTATTTATTTTACATTATCGAAAGAAAGTTTTTTGCGTGTTTTAAAAGCAGGATATACGTGCAAAGATGTTATAGATTTTTTTAACCGCCTTGCAGGTTATCCTGTTCCGCAAAATGTGCAATTCTCGATGGAAAGCTGGGAAAAAGAGTATAAGAGCCTTGAGTTTTATAAGGGAATAGTTCTTGTTGCTGATGAGAAGAAGAGCAACGTAATTGATAATTCGGGGCACTTTAGTTCTGATTTATGCAGAAAACTTGGCGCCGGAATTTATTTAATAAACGAAAAAGATATGTCTGCACTTTTGGAAGCTTTTAACAAAGCAGGAATTGACAGCGCATCTTTTCCGCAAACGCTAATTACTGATTCTGTTGAGAGAGAAAAAAGCAGTATTCATTCATTTAAAGAAGATCTTGTATCCCTGAAGTTTATTGATGGTTTTGAACTTGATTTTAGCAAAAAAACTTCTCCGCCTTCCGAACAAGCAAATGCTGATTTTTCTGAAATAAGAGAAAAAATTGAAAAATCAAATTTTACTGCTGAGCAAAAAGAAGTGGTTCTTGACCGTCTGGAGAGAAAGCTTATTCTCTCTCCGGAGCAAATTAGAAAAGGAAATGCGCGGCTTGAAAAGACAGAAGCAAGAGGACTTGATTACAATGGGAAAGTAAGAATAGCAGAAGAGGTAGCTGGAAATTCTTGCTATTTGGCAGAAGTTGTTGAAAACAATCTTGAAGGCGAGTCTGTCCGCCGGCTTATTAAGGCTAAAAAAATTGAAAAAGAAGGCAATGTTTTTTTCCTAAAAGGCTCTTTGCTGCTGGACGACAGCGAGGTGAGCATTAGCATAAGCAAAATAAGTCTTATAAGAAAAATAAGAACATCTCTTGTTGCAAGCTGACTTTCCGTGTCGCGCACAGGATGTGCCGTACAAATTTGTGGAACAAAAATAAATCTGTAATTAAAGCTGCGGCTAGGCTTCGCCTATCCATGCTGCTTGTGCAGGGTAGCAACATACTGTTGCTAAAAGTCGCTGCGAAAAAGATATATGTCGTGAAGATTATTGTTGTTGTCGTAAATTAGTCTAAGTCTTATGGGAAAACCTTTTCTGAGGCGTGTAATTCCCGCAGGATTAAGATAGATATCTTCGTTGTCTCCTGAGTAATAAGGGGTTCCAAGAATTTCTCTGACTGCTGCTCTTTCCATCCCCGCAGAAATACCAAGAATTGTTTTTGTGGATCTGTGGTCGCACCTTATTTGCCACACGCGGTTGTCGAAGAAGAAAAGGTACAGGTGCGAGCTGTAGTAAAATACTACATTATCCTGCCACGATACTGCCCCTCTTAGGGGGTAGACAGCTTCCGGCGCGCCAAGCACTGCGAGTGCTTCTGCTGGCGTAAGCCCCAAAAGTGTTTCGAGCCGGAGCGCCGGAGTGTTTGCGGTTTCTGCCGGCTGCTGCGCTCTGGTTCCGGTATTGGCTTCTCTGCTCTGGCTGTGCAGCGGCGGCAGCGGCAAAACAGCAAAGAGGCAGATAATTGCTGCTAACGTTAAGCGTCTATTTGCTAACATCTTGTCCATACCTTTTTATCAGAAAAACAATTATCAAAGTAATACCCATTGCTATAAAAATAAGAGGCCACCACACAACCGCAAGAGTAAGGAATTTCATTGTGAAAAGCCTGAGGCTGAATGGAAGAAAAAAGAGCGAGAGAAATATTATTGCAAACGCAGGAATAAAAATTCTTAATCTTTTGCCTTTTTTCTTTTTTAGCCCGTATGGTAAAAAAGAAATTCCTGTAAACAACATAAAAAACGGCCATATTCTGCGTATTCCATAGTCGTCAAGAATAGTAGCCCTTAAAAGCAGATAAAGTCCCAAAAAAGATAAAAACATTCCGATAAGCACATATATTTCTCTTCCGGTTTTGAAAAACCCCTTATGCAGCAGAGAAAGCCCCAAAGTCAGCACTAAAAGCGATAAAACCAATCCATTGTTTGTAATTACTTCTGTTGTTACAAGAAGAAGAGTAGTACCGAGAAAAATAAAAATAATTCCAAATATAAGTAGTTTTTCCCTACCTGCTTTTTTATCTTCCATAAAAAATTACATATTATCTGCTATTAGCTGACCAAAATCGCTGGTGGAGACTTTTTCCGCTCCCTCCATGCTTCGTGCAAAATCATAAGTTACTTTTTTCTGTTTTATTGTTTTGCTGATTCCGATATTGATCAGGTTTGCAGCTTCTTTCCATCCAAGGTAGTTAAACATCATTTGACCGGAAAGAATAAGAGAACCTGGGTTAACCATATTTTTCCCTGCATATTTTGGCGCAGTTCCATGCACAGCCTCAAATATTCCTATGCCATTAACAAAATTTATATTCCCGCCCGGCGCTATTCCGATTCCGCCGATTTGTGCAGCAAGAGCATCTGATATATAATCCCCATTAAGGTTTGTTGTTGCAATTACATCAAAATCAGTAGGTCTTGTAAGAATGAACTGCAAAAAAGCATCTGCAATTGCATCTTGTATTAAAATTTTGCCTTCGGGAATTTTGCCGTCCGGGCAATCATCCCATGCAATTGTTTGGTTAGGGAACTCATTCTTTGCAAGCTGATACCCCCATTCCCGAAAAGCTCCCTCGGTATATTTCATGATATTGCCTTTGTGCACGAGGGTAACGCTTTTTCTCTTGTTTTCAATAGCATATTCAATTGCAGCCCTTACAAGCCGCTCTGTATTTCCCTTGCTCACGGGCTTGAGTCCAATACCTGTGTTTTTATTTAAAGTCCAGCCAAATTCTGTTTTAAGAAAAGCGCTAAGTCTTTCTGTTTTTTTATCGTCAAAGCGTGTTTCAAATCCTGCATAAACATCTTCTGTGTTTTCCCTAAAAACAACCATATCAATATCTTGCGGGCGCTTTACAGGCGATGGGATCCCCTCAAAATACCTTACCGGGCGCAAACATACATAAAGGTCAAGTTTTTGCCTTAGCGCTACATTTAAACTTCGTATTCCTCCGCCAACAGGTGTCCCCAAAGGTCCTTTTATGCCAACACGATAGTCGATAAAAGACTGAAGTGTTTCGCTCGGAAGATATTCGCCGGCTTCTTTGTGCGCTTTTTCGCCTGCGAGAACTTCTTTCCATTGAATGCTTTTTTTCCCGCCGTAAGCCTTTTTTACAGCTGCATCGAGAACCAATTTTGTCGCTTTCCAGATATCCGGTCCGGTGCCATCGCCTTCGATAAATGGGATTATGGGATTATCAGGAACCATTAGCTTGCCATTTTCCATTGTTATTCTTTCGCTCATACTTGACCTCTTTCCCGTATTCTAGCAATTCATTTTAATCATTGCAACCGCAGGGCAGACTCGCGTCCCGGAATTTTTACCTTAGGTATTGTTTGAAAACTTCTATAATATCCTTTATTAATATCCTTTATTTCTCTAATATTTGCGGAGTATTTCTTCTAGAATAGATAACTCGATGAATTTCAATTTTTTCATTTTCTACAACATAAAACAGAGAATAATTGTTAATACGCAAAACTCTGTATTCATACTTTAGCTTTACAGGCGAAATATATAGCTGGCATTGAAAAGGGTTTTCTGCGATTTTGAGAACATCTTTATTTATTTTAAGAAGTAAATCTTCCGCTGCCTGCGGCGAGTCCAGTTTATGGGCAATATATCTTACTATATCTTTTAAATCATCCAGTGCGATTGGAAGATATTGAACCTTATACAACAGACTTGCCTTTGTATTTTGGCTTTTTCTCGCTGGCTATAACGCTTTGCAATTCTGTTATTACTTCATTGTGTGTATACCGTTTTTTTGTTGACGCAGCTTGATATTCTGCTTCTTTTAGCTTGATATAAGTTTCTGATTCAAAAAGATTTTGCTCATAAGCTTCCAAGCTCATTACAACCATATCTCCGCGCCCATTTTTGGTTAAGTAGACCGGCTCGTTGGATTCATGTACTTCTTTGGAAATTTCACTGAATTTATTTCTGAGATCGGAAACAGGACGGATTTTTGGAATTAATGGCACAAACTCCTCCTTTTGAAGTACTTATCATAATAATGGCATATATTGTGATAAGTAACAATAGCTTCGCGCGATTTTCCATGCGCGCGAAGCTACGCAGTGTCCATAGGGGACACTGCGTAACCGCAGTGCAGATTTTCCATGCGCGCGCGAAGTCCCGACTCTTGTGGATTTACGGTGGAGGGGAAGCTACGCAGGGGACACTGCGTAGCTTCGCTGAACGCCGACACTATATGGCTTATTAATTGACAAAAGCCTGGAAGATTTATAGTATAGCCCAATGCGGACTATAGCTATGAACAATACGGTATGGATGCCGCAAGGGAATCGCTGATTAAATTTGACTCTAATCAGCAATACATTATTATCATTTTGGGTAATAAAACATAATTGGCTGCCATGATGGCGAGTCATAAAAAAGGAGAATAAAAGTGAAAAAAGTAGTTTTAGTTTTAATTTTTTTGCTAATGGCAAGCTACTTGTTTGCAGATGTCAAAATTGGCGGCGCCATTGGGGGTAATGGTAATCTTGGCGGTGGATTCATAGTGGGAACAGGCTTAGGGTTTGAAGCAGGTGTATTTGCAAATGTATATCTAAGCAGAATGTTTTCCATACAGCCAGAGCTTAATTTTATATATATTAGAGTTAACGAAGACGGCTCGACAGAGACAGCCAGGTTTATAGAAGTTCCTGTTCTTGCAAAGTTAAATTTTGGCAGATTTAGTGTTTTCGCGGGTCCAGCAATACAATTTATAGTTGGGGACATAGAACTAGATAGACGAGGCAACAATTTTACTATATGCTATTCTCCTGATAGCAGGTTAGCTTTTGGAGGTATTGTAGGTATTGGTTATGCACTTCCTGTAGGTAATGGGAATTTTCTTTTTGAATTAAGAAGCAGGTCAATAATTACTGGGGGTGTTGGGGATGATACCGAAGGAGTCTGGTTAACTACAGGGCTTCGCGTAGGCTATGCCCATCGGTTTTTTTAATTTTAAAAACTTGCCCCGCGCACTCAAGCGAGGGGGATTTAAGCAAGCACTTGCGCTTGCATTTCATTCTTCTTGATAATCAATATACATTTTATAGGGTCATTCTTGCAATGGGCAAGAATATATTGTAACAGATGCGCTGCTCGGTGGTTTGTTAAGCAGAGAAAGGCTCAAGCATCGTGTGCAATGCGTGCGCTTGCATTAGATATAGCTATTATGCTATACTTTTTCAGGCTTAACAAATGGTGAAAGAAAGAATTATATTTTTAGTATTGATTGCGGCACTATTAATTCCATTATTGCGCTGCTTGGTGGTTTGTTAAGCAGAGAAAGGCTCAGGCATCGTTTGCAATGCGTGCGCTTGCATTAGAAGAGCTATTATGCTATACTTTTTCAGGCTTAATAAATGATGAAAAAAAGAACTATATTTTTAGTATTAATTGCGGCACTATTGATTCCATTATCAGGATGTTCCCAAGAGGGAAGGTATCTATCTCTAAGCAAAGGCGACAGGATCAGGTTTAACAGGATTTACCGGCAGCTTGAAACAGAAACATCTCATGAAAAAAGGTTTATAGCAATGAGACAAATGCTCGAATTCCTGTCAAGCAGAGTAAGCAGAGGGGAAATAAACCTTTTTCTTACAACCTATGTTCAAAAAAACCAGAATGATCCTTTTAATGCTTATTATCTTATGCTTGTTGCGCGGAATCACCGCGAAGACATGGCATATCCGTTTGCAATAAAATATTACGAAAGAATTTTAAGAAATTATCATGATCTTCGGCATATGGGAAATTCGATACATTTTCTGGCTCTGCGCGACCTTCTGAATATTGTTGAAAATGATGAGGCAAGGATCCTCTATTACAGGGATAAACTTACAAGGTTTAGCGGTGATATCAATATAAAGGAAATTTATTATCATCTTGGCAATGCTTATGGTAGAGTAGGCAATTGGGCTCAGGCGGTTCGGGCATATCGCAGATTTCTTGATTTTTATGATACTGCTAACAGCGATGGGTTCATGGATAGGGAGAGAGTAGTAAACTTTTTGGCATTTTATCATGCAGATAAAGACTGGACATTTGAGTCTTTGGACGAACTTGTCGAAGTAGTAGTAAGTAGTATTAATAGGGCTAAATTTAGGGGCGACAGCAGAATATTCAGACAGTATATGTCAAGAGTTAATTTTTTTGCTGTATCTTGGGAAGATGGAGAGTCAGGTACTCCGCCGGAATTTATTCCAAATTTAAATACATTTCTTTCTCCAAGAATTAATGTAAGCAGGGTTCTTGAAGATATTTCCAACCAGCGTGAAGCATTCCTTAGAACAACAGGGTGGACGTACAGAATAAGCACCTGGTATCTGTACTTTAGGAGGATAAATTTCCCTGCTGACTCATCGATACATGGAAATTGGGAGTGGGCAGGTATATACTTTGGAGAAAGACCTTTTGCGGTGTCGCATGGAAGATAAAAAAAAATTGTTTTTACTCTTTGTTATTCTTTTCTCTTTTCCTTTATTGCTCTTTGCAGGACCGCTTCCTTTTAGCGGAAATGTCAACAATAAGACTATAAGTATTGAAACTGTGCGGCGTATAACCGAACAGCAGCCGTGGCTTGATTCTGCACAAACTCATGCGGGGAGAAAGATTTTTACTATTGGTTTCCCGCCGGATAATCGTCTTGTTAATTATTATATTGAAAGGTTTAGCAGACCCGAAGAACTAAGATGGCTTGAGATTATAATGGCGAGAGCGGATATTTTTATTGATTTTATTGATGATCATATTCATGAAAACAATATGCCGCATGAAATTCTTTTTCTTCCTGTAATAGAATCTGCGTTCAGGCAGAATGCGGTTTCCAGATCCGGGGCTGCGGGAATGTGGCAATTTATGATGAACAGCATTGCGCCGCATAATATGATGGTAGATGACTTTGCAGATGAACGCCGCGATTTCTGGAAAGCGACTCACGGCGCTATTGCGAAATTACGGCATAACTATAGCATACTTGGCGACTGGGCGCTTGCTCTTGCTGCGTATAACAGCGGGCTTAACAGAGTAAGAAGAACAATTAATGCAACAGGAATATCTTGCTACTGGGAGCTTTCCGCAAGAGGGTTATTGCCGAGGGAAACAATTCATTATGTTCCAAGACTTATTGCGGTGTCGCGGATACTATCCCACAAAGGCAGGCACGGGATGTCAATAAGCTGGCGGGCGCCGCACCGCTGGGAGAGGGTCGCAGTGCCGTACTCCATAAGTTTAACAAAGCTTTCGGAAGTAACGGGAATTTCCCTTGATATACTTAAAGCAGGAAATGCGGAACTTAATTTTGATATAACCCCTTCACGGGCTTCAAGGGCGGGAAGAAATTATTATTTAAAAGTTCCCGAAAGATACAGCGCTGTTGTGGCAGAGGCGCTAAACTCTTTTGATAATAACCTTATGAGGTTTCATTTTTATCAAGTTAGACGGGGCGATACTCTTTATGATATTTCGCGGCACTATGGTGTTTCTGTCAATATGATAAAAAGCTACAATAGGGGGATAAATCCTTCTGCTCTTGCTGTGGGTCAGAAGCTTGTTATTCCTGCGTTAAGAGATGTTCCGCCTTTCACAGGGCGAAGTAATGCAGCAAACCAGCGGCCTCAGGTTGTAGATAATCCTGGAAGATATAGAGGAAGTTATATTGTAAGACCTGGCGATACTTTATGGTCAATAGCCAGGATGTTTGGCTCAAATCCTTATAGTATTGCGCATCACAATGGCATTCAGGTGGATGGTATTCTTTCCATAGGGATGGAACTTAGGGTGCCTTCCGAAGGTGCAGCGGCAGGGATGCCGCGATAAGCGCCAGCGAGCAGCTAGGCAGCAAAGGTGCTGCGGTATAGACGCCGCGATATATGCAAAATACGCGCAAAGCGAGCGCCGGATAAAAAAAAGATGGAGTAGTTTATGCTGCGTTATCTTGCTTTAATAATTATTTTTCTTTGCCCCACTGTACTGATTCATTCCCAGACTCCGGAGCTTGATTATTTTTCAATGGTTGACTGGAGCGAAGGAAAAATGTTTATAAATGTGCAAACAGTTTTCGCTCCCGGCAGCGGGGCTCCCAGAATGAGAGACCTGAGCGAAGATGCTGTCAGAAGAAATTTTTTTACAATATTTATGGACTCTATCAGAAGAGATAAAAACGGCGAGCTCTTTTTTAACTCATCTTCTACTATAGAAGAGCAGATTCAGCTCAATCCAAATATACTTTCTCATATAAATGATATTTATAATAATATTACAAGAACATTCAGCACTCACAACCGGAATATGACAGGCATGAATATGCAGTATAAGCTTGATATTCACAGAGATATTGGAAGCTACTTTATTACACATAGAACGCCGCTAAGATCCGAAAGAACAATTTTATGGACTCCGTCTGCCAGGTTTACAGGCGTTGTAATTTATGCGGACGCTGAGTTCCCGGTGCATGGAGAAAACAGAACAAGCTTTCTTTCCCCTGCGATGTTCCCATCAGTATTTGACGAACGAATGAGAAGAGTTGTAACCAAGGAAATGGTGCAGCCGGCGTTTCTCAAGAAGTGGGGGACTGCCGGTTACTTTAGCGACCCCAATGACCCGCGAATTCGAGAGCGGGTTGGAGACAGACCGCTCTTTACATCTGCGAGAAGACTTTTTGGCCGTTATAATACAGATATAATAATACCCGCAGAAGATGCGAATAAACTTTTTTTCATGGGGCAAAATGCAAATCTTATATCCGAAGGAAGATTTGTAATTATTCGCACCCTGCCATCAGATACGCCATAACAATGGCATCTCCTTCAAGGTGTTCGAGCTTGCAATACTCATTAGGCATGTGAGCTGTCTGGTCGATTCTGCTCCAGACAACAGCATCAATCCCGCTGTTCCTGAGGTGCGCGGCAACAGTGCCTCCGCCTATTCCAACAACTTTTGATTTTTTGCCGTACACATCTTTGATTGCCTTTTTCATGAGCCCAACAATAAGCGCTTTTTTCGAAGTTGCCGGAGAAGATGCTTCCTGCACTATTTCATATTTTATTTCGACCTTGTGTTTTTTTTCGATTTTTTTAATTATTTTTTTAATGCCGGAAAGCACTTTGCGCGCCCCTGTTTCCGGAAGCACTCTGCAATCCAGGTAAAAAACATCTTCTCCGGGCATTGTATTTATGTTTGGCACATTTGCCTCTTTTTTTGTCGGAGTTATGGTTGTTCGCGGAGGGTCGAAAATAGGGTTGTAATCCCCAACAGCTTTTTCGAACTTTTTAAGCGCGCAGATAAGCTGTGCAGAAGCAGCAAAAGCATTTATCCCAAGATCCGGGCGCGATGCATGGCACTGCTTCCCAAGTGTTGTAATTTTAAGCCACAAAATGTTTTTCTCTGCAATTTCTATTTGAGCGCCGCTTTTGTCTCCGGCATCCGGAACAAGCACAAAATCTTCTTTTTTAAAGAGATTATGTTTTTCCAGAAGAAATTTTATGCCAAAATCAGAACCTGTTTCTTCGTCTGCAACAAAAAGAAGTTTTACATCATACTCCGGCACAATATTATTTTCCGCAAGAGAAAGAGCAGCAAAAACAGAAGCAGTAAGCCCCTGCTGATTATCTTCGACGCCTCTGCCAAAGATTGTGCCGTTTTCTTCCTTAAGCGCATAAGGGTCGCTGTTCCAGAGAGACAACTCTCCAGGCGGAACAACATCGATGTGGGACATAATCCAGAAAGTTTTGTCGTGCTTTTTTCCAGGGATTTCAAGCACCAGATTTGGTCTGATGCTGCCTTCGGCTCTGCTGTCTTCTGCGTTGTACCACTTTACTTCTCCAAGACCTTTTGAAATAAGCCATTTTTCAAGAGCTTTTGCTTTTGCAAGCTCTCCGGTTCCGCCGGAACTTGGCGAGATAGCAGGAATTGAAGTTAAAAGCTTTTGAAATTCTATTATATCTTTCCTTGCCGAGGTTATATATTGTTTGATTTTTTCTCGATCTGACATATCTGCTCCTGATTAAACTGTAACTTTTTTCCAGTGTAGAACTTTAATAAATATTAAAACAGAGGAATATATTAAATTCCCATAAAAAACATTAGGGAACCGCTGATTTATTCAATCGAGAATAAATCAGCATTACCTTATTTCCGAATGAAGCGAGTGTAGCGGGCGTGCTTGCACGCACATTACCGAGCGAATAAGGAAACGCAGCTTTGCTGCGGTATCCTTTTTTCGCAGTTTTCTGCAAGAAAACGAGAAAAAATATGGAAGCACTGATTAGAGTCAAATAAGAACCTACTATTAAATTTTAAAAAATGGTTCTTAATCAGAGCTTCCTTGGTTTTTAGCATGAGACAATGTTATGTAAAATAACGAGAGCGCTTAACAAAATAAATCTATACTGATATAATCTAAAAAACCTTGGAGGATTTTTTGAGAACTTTTTCAATTTTTACAGCACTGCTATTATTACTTTTCGCATTTTCATGCTCCAGAGCAGTAGGCTATCTTGTCGTGGTATGGCCGCCGGATGAATCTGATCTGGGATACGGAGAACTTGTTAGAGTAATCTCCCAATCAGAATTAAGAAATATATTTGTAATAGAAAAAGCAGGAAGCAGGGTAAGGGAAGAAGTTCCAAGACCAATAGGGAAATTTTTTGACAGAAGAAGAGATGCTGAAAGGTTTGCGGCTGAATTTAAGCCTTATATTAATATGTTTGCATTCACAGAGACAGCTCTTAATGTAAGAAGGTTACCTGATGCCAATTCCGAGCGAGTGTACAGACTAAGACCGGGGCAGGTTGTAAAAATAGTAAGTAAATCGCAAACCCCCTCTGTTGTAGGTCACTTAACAGGGTACTGGACAGAAGTTATGACAGAAAGCGGTGTTATAGGCTACAGCTTTGGTTCATTTCTTACATTTTTTACAAGGGATACTTCTCTTTCCAGGCAAGAGCATGAACAGCAGCTTCTCGACAGCTTTTTTAATAATACATGGTACCCAACAGTCTATGCAGATATAATAAACAGCGGCAATATTGTTATTGAAAGCCTTCAAACAGGCGAGGGGCTTTTTCCGGACAGGGCTAATAACCGAATAGTAATCCAGACACAAAGAGAAAGAATTGAATTTAATTTTACTGATATTTCTTTCGAAGGCAGCAATACTGTTGCTTTTCTTGGCACGCCTCTTGAAATTATTCTCTACTCAACCGAAAGAATTTATGTAAGTTATACTCACAGGGGAGTAAATCATTTAGCTTTCTATACAACTCTTGAAATGCCTCTGGAGAGATATATTGAAGAGGAAGTTCTGCGAAGAATTGCTGTTTTGGACCGGTTTTATGCCAGAGGAAGGAATCTTACAAGCGACCTTTATGGCACCATAAGCCTTGGAGACAGAAGAAGGTTCACCTGGACAGGATACTTAAACCTTGTGCCTGATGTTTTTCCGTTTGGCTTTGGAAGCACTGGAACAGTGCAAAGTAATTACTTTTTGGCAAGCCGGCTTGCAAGAAGATTTGACGGAGTTATAACATTTGCATTTGACTCTCCGGGAAGAGAAATTGTTTTTGCCTATTTATTTGTTGATGATGCAGTGCGGTTTACGCATATACCGGAAAGAAATATTGAAAGAGGTATTGTAACTTCTATTCCGGCTGAGCCGCGCGTAATTTATTTCAGGCAAAGTTCATTACCCAGGTAGTAAGAGGACCTTTGTTCGCCTATGGCGTTTGTAAACATAACAGATATCTCTGTTGTTTTTGGCAACAGGGATCTTATTGACAGAATAAACCTCAATATATCTGAAACCTCAAAAATCTCGCTGGCAGGCGCGAATGGCAGCGGCAAAACAACGCTTCTCAAAGTTATTGCCGGAATAATGGCGCCTGCCAAAGGTTCTGTCTCCATGCAGAAGGGCACGAGAATTTCGTATCTGCCGCAGTCCGGCGTGGTTTTTTCTGGTTATACTCTTTTTGACGAAGCGGATAAAGCATTTATTGTTTTTCGGAAAATGATCGAAAAAATAACAGAGCTTGAAAAAGAATTGGCTTTGTGCAAAGAAGGAGAAGGAAATCTCGAAGCTCTATTGGAAGAACACCACGCTCTGCAGGAAGCAGTTTTAAGCAGCGGATATTACGAAAGAGAAGGGGAGATAGAGAGCGTTCTTACAGGCTTAGGTTTTTCAAGAGCAGACCTTGGCAAAATGACAGAAAGTTTTTCCGGGGGCTGGCAGATGAGAATTGCGCTTGCAAGGGTTCTGCTTGAAAAACCCGATATTCTGCTTCTTGATGAACCCACTAACTATCTGGATATAGAAGCGCGGGAGTGGCTCGAAGATTTTTTGAACAAGTTTAAAAGCGGTTATATAATCGTATCGCACGACAGGTTTTTTCTTGATGTAACGTGTAACGAAGTAATCGAGCTTTTTAACGGAAAGCTCAGCAAATATAAAGGCAATTACTCGGCGTATGAAAAAACAAGGCAGCAGGAACTTGAGGCTCTTGTTCAGCGTTACGAGAGGCAGCAGGAAGAAATAGAAAAAACCGAGGATTTTATAAGGAGATTCAGGTATAATGCTTCAAAAGCAAGTCTTGTTCAAAGCAGGGTTAAGCAGCTCGAAAATCTGGAAAGAATCGAAATCCCGGAAAGCCTTAAAAAAATGCGCTTTAAATTTCCAACTCCGCCGCACTCGGGAAAAGATGTTCTTATAATAGAAGAATTAAACAAATTTTATGGGGATTTTCAGGCTCTTAAAAATGTAAATCTTTATGTAACCAGAGGGGAGAAAATTGCTTTGACTGGCTGCAACGGAGCCGGGAAATCGACTTTGCTTAGAATATTGTCGCAAACCGACAAAAACTATACTGGGAATATGCGGCTTGGCAAGGACGTAAGTATTGGTTATTTTTCCCAGGATTTTGAGGCAACTCTCAATAACGAGAAATCTGTAATAGAGGTGATAGAATCTTCTTCGCCGACAGAGCTTATTCCTTCTTTAAGAAATCTTCTTGGTGCTTTTCTATTTAGGGGAGACGATATACAAAAGAAAATTTCTTTTCTTTCGGGTGGCGAAAAGAACCGTGTTGCGCTTTTGAAGCTGCTTTTGCACCCTTCGAATTTGCTTATACTTGATGAGCCTACGAATCATCTTGATCTTAATTCCAAAGATATTCTTCTTGAAGCTTTAAAAAAATATACTGGTACGCTTATTTTTGTTTCCCACGACAGATATTTTATCGAAAACCTTGCGACGCGGGTTATTGAGCTTACTAATGGAATTGCAAAAGATTATCCTGGGGAGTATGAGTATTATCTTTTTAGGAAAGCGAAAGAAGCAGAGGAGTCGGACGCGAAGGCGAACGCTGGCAAAGCAGCGGCGGCGGCTGGCTGGCGAAGTCCAGCTCATAGTGTTTCGGCCAGCTCTCCCAAGGAAGGGGATTTTCGCCAAACAGAGGCCGCCAGCGAAAGGGAAAAAGAAAAAGCTGTAAAAAAAGAAAAAAGAAAGCTGGAAAAGCGGCTGGAAGAGATTATGCTTCTTGCAGATGACCTTGAACAAAAAGCAAAACAAATCGAAGAGATGATGCTAAAGGAAGAGTTTTACGCAGATGGGCAGAAGATAAAAGAGCTTAAAGAAAACCTTCGCGAAAACAAAAACAGGCAGACAGAATTGCTTGCAGAGTGGGAAAAAGTTGAGGCAGCCATAAATTCTTTTTAGCGGAATAGTTTGCGCAATAGCATCTGTTTTTTTTGCTAAGGTGATTACTTTTCATATTGACGTCCACCTGGCATGGGATATAATTGATTAAAGAGTATAAAGATGTCAACCATAAAAGCCTATTATGACAGGGCAAACGCATGAAAAAAGTTGTCTCATTACAACATAAGGAATTACAAAATGCTTAGATTTCACATACTATCTGCTAACTCTTTATCCTATAATGAATTATAAGTTTTCATGCGTTTGCCCTGATACATGGCATAGGCTGATAAGGCAGAGCAGAAGCGTATAAAATCCGCTGCCCCGCAGATTTTATTTCCGAATAAGTGAGGAAACAAAGGGTCGCTTTGCGCGTACGCGACCCTTTATTCTTAGCCGGTGTTGCGAAGCACTGATGCGATTGCATTGATGGAAAGATGAACTCTCCTGCGTGTGCGTTCGCACGCTGCATCAGGACCGCCGTCGCGGAAGCGGCGCAGCATCTCCACCTGCACATGATTGAGCGGATCGAGGTATGGCAGCCGGTTAACAATTACTCGGCGCAATATTGGGTTGCGATCCAGAAGCGCTTTCTGCCCTGTAATGGCGAGCAGATGTGCACACGAGCGCTCGTATTCCGCAACAATGCGCGGGAAAATCGCATCGCGTAACGCTTTATCTTCTACCAGAGTGGAATATTGCGCAGCAATGTTCATATCTGCTTTTGCCAAAGTCATTTCCATGTTGGAAAGCAGCGTGGAAAAGACAGGCCAGTTCTTAAACATATCTTGCAATAATGCCATGCCATGCGCCTGACCATGTTTTGCCAAAAACGCTTCCACTGCAGAGCCGAACCCGTACCAGCCTGGCAGCATTACCCTGCACTGTGACCACGAAAATACCCAGGGAATGGCGCGCAAATCTCTTATGTTGCGGCTCTTGGTGCGGGAAGCCGGGCGTGAGCCGATATTTAGCGAAGCTATCTCGGATATTACTGTTGTTTGCCAGAAATAATCCTCAAAGCCTTTTGTTTCGTAAACGAGATTGCGGTAGGCGGAAAAGGCAAAATCAGACAGTTCGCCGACTATTTCCGGGAAGCGCTCGTCCGAAGGTTCGGACTGCGAAGATTCTGCTGTGGCAGCAAGGGTAGCGGCAACAATAACTTCGAGGTTGCGCCTGCCGACTTCTGCGTTACTGTATTTGGCGGCAATTACTTCGCCCTGCTCTGTAAGGCGTATTTGCCCCTGCACAGAGCCTTTGGGCTGCGCCAATATTGCCTGATAGCTTGGTCCGCCGCCGCGCCCTACAGAACCGCCGCGTCCGTGAAACAGTCTGAGCTTTACGCCATGTTTTGCAAACACCTCCACGAGCCTGGTTTCGGCGCGGTAGAGTTCCCAGCGCGAAGTGATATAGCCGCCGTCCTTGTTGCTATCAGAATAGCCGATCATTACTTCCTGAACATTCCCGCGTCCTGCTAACAGCGCCCGGTAACATGACAAAGAGAGCAGCTTGTCCATTATTTCCGGAGCTGCGTGCAAATCCTTGATAGTTTCGAACAAAGGTATAATATTGACATCGAGTGCAGTTTCGGGCAAACGCATTATACCAGCTTCTTTCAGCAAAACAGCGAGTTCCAAAATATCGGACAAACCATGAGTCATGGAGATAATCGATGTACGGATGCAGTCAATTCCGTAACGCAAATGAGCAGAACGGGCTGCATCGAAAATCGCAAGTTCCTTCATTGTCTCATCACTGTACTTAATGTGGCGGGAGACTATTGGGCGTGCGGTGGCAAGTTCTCTAAGCAGAATTTTAACGCGCTCTGCCTCATCCAATCCAGTGTAGTTTGTGCCGGGGACTGCGAACTCCAGAAGCTCTGCGATTACGCGCTCATGCACAACAGAGTTTTGGCGGATGTCGAGCGGCGCCAAAGTCCAGCCGAACGCACGTACAGCGCGCAGGAGTCTGCCGAGCCTGCCTTGTGCAAGCAGCTTTGAGTTTTGGCGAAGAAGCGCTTGTTCAATCACGGTAAGATCAGTTATAAAATCTTCCAGCGTAGTATAAGGCTGCGCTGCTGCATCGCGCACAAAAGATGGTATTGCAACCCCCGGCTTTCTGCCAAGGAAAACTTCGTATGTTGCCACCAGCCGCGCTTGCACAGTGGAGATAGCCAGCCTGTATGGTTCGTCTGTATGATGCACAGAGCAGTCGGGCGAAATCTCTACCAGTTTTTGCAATGCCGGCAATTCTTCGAGCGGTAATCCGCAGAGCGAGAACTCATGGCAGAGCCGCCCGGTTTCGGTTATATAAAAGATTAACGCGCGTTCTGAATAGCGCGAGAGCGCTTCGGTTAGTACGGATGCATCGACGAACGGATTGCCGTCGCGGTCTCCGCCTATCCAGCTTGCAACTTGTAAAAAGACGGGCAGATTGCCCATCTCAACGCCAATGGCGCGCTCCACAGCAGTGTAGAGTTTTGGCACTGCTTCGAAGAAAGTTGAGTCAAAGAAAGAGAGCACATTCTCCACTTCATCAAGCACCGAGAGCTTTGAGCTGCGAAGTACGCGCGTCTGCCATAGTGTGAATATCTGTGTGCGCAATTCGGTTTCGATCTCTTCATGTTCTTCTTTGGTCTCAGCAAGCCTGTCGCGTTTGTCAAGCAGAGTGCTGATGGTATTCAGAATATTAAGAACAGAGCGGCGCTGCACCTCTGTCGGGTGCGCTGTCAATACCGGAGCAATGTAGGCAGAGCGGAAAAAATCCTCCAGCTGCACTTTTGTAAAACCGTGCGCCCTGGCAAACTCGATACCAGCTTCCAGGCTGCCTTCGCTTGCAGCGGCGCTTGCAGTCTGGCGTGTGCGCCAGCGGCGAATGTGATGGTGATCCTCAACAATATTTGCAAGGATTGAGAAATATACAATGGCGCGGGTAGCCATGTTCATATCATCGTCAGAGAGATTGTGCAAAATATCCTTCATAGCAGTATGATTTTTGTCGTGATAGAAGCGCATGGAGAGCTGCAGAGTCTCGATAAGGTCGGAAGTCTGCTTACCGTCAACATCGCGGATTGCATCCTCCAGCATTCTCCCAAGCAGATGGATATCTTCGCGCAGAGCATTGGTTGCGGTCTTCATTTCCGCTTCCGCGTTTTCATTGTCTGATATGTCTTCAAGTAAATAGAGCATAATAAATAGTCTCGCTTTTATTTAAGGATAATTGCATAGTTTGAATAGCCTGAGCAGTTTCAAATTTATACCGGTTATAGTATATATGATGCGGGTAAAATTCGCAACATGAAGTGTTATTTTTTCCATATTAAGGGTGCGATGTATTTACATAATACATTTTTGTATTATTTTCGAATAAAGTGAGAGTGTCCGAACTCATAAACAAGTAGGACACCCGACAACCTGCCAGAATGGATGTTGAAAGACATTTATTCACAAGAGGCAGCCCTATGAAAGGCTAAGTCTGGTGTCCTTACCCGTATTGTAACAGTATTTCACAATCAACGCACCTTCTCCAAACTGCAGGAAGTAGAGTTGTCGAAAGAGGCGGAACAGCGTTTGGAAATTATAGACTGGTACAGACTTCGTTCATCCAGTTTTTCAGTGAGCGGGAAACCGGATGACAAACATGCGCCTGTCAGAATCGTTACTCCCCGGTTGCGAAAATAGTAAGCCGCAGTTAAGGGAGATCTTTGGGCGGAAAAAATTATATGGCGCCCATCAATTATTACAGGTGTTTAAAGAAGAAATGTCAAATTTGTATGAAAAAAATACATATTTGTATGTTTTTAATAATAAAATTGTTGTCAAAGCAGTTTCAAAGTTATAAAATGCTATATTCCTACAAAATTTAGTTCTTGATAATAATATTCGGGTTTGTTCCTGATATTTCCGAATGAAGCGAGAGTCGCGGGCAAGCGCCTGGCGCTTTTTCGCGACATCCGTGTCGCTGCGCCAGATCCACTGCTAGGCAGTGACGTCCATGT
>WQTU01000094.1 GCA_009786125.1 Spirochaetota bacterium | reverse complement strand
GTGCTTCCATATTTTTTCTCGTTTTCTTGCAGAAAACTGCGAAAAAAGGATAATAAGGTAATGCTGATTTATTCTCGATTGAATAAATCAGCGGTTCCCTAAAACAAAAAATTATTGAACTTCTTTAAGAAGAACCCAATAATACCTTGAAAAAAACAGTTATTCAGCTTATTCTGCTGCTATGGCTGGGAAACAATTAGGTAATAAAAGCTCAAAACAAATCAATCCTCATAAAGAAGTAATAGAAGAAGAGTTATCATTTTTTGCAAGAATTCTTAATTTATTCAGAGATAATAGCCCCGAAGCAAAAAAGAAGCAACTTTTAAAAGATATTGGCAAGATTTTAAAAAAACATAAATATAAATTTATTAATATTAAAACAGAGGAAGCGCTTCCTGCGCTTGCAAAATTTTATCACCAAATTTATGTAGTAACTGCTGTTCCTGCGAAGTTTCTTTCAGGGCAGGAAAATGCGCCATCATTAAAATCGCTGTTTATAGACAGTGTTTTTACCGAACACCAAAAAGAACTTGTAAATCAGCTGCACAAAGAAAATGTAGAAAAACGGCTTAACGAGAATAGCGAAGAGCTTGAAAATATCAAGAAAGAACTAGCTGCTTTTGTTCAATCAGTTACAGACGATCAAAAGGAAGCTGCGAACAGAGTTTATAAGCAATATCAAATTTTTGTAAGATTAATTAAATTTGATTATTATTTCTTTTTGAAAAAATTTGATTCTTCATTGCGCGAAATGGATTTAAGATACAAGCCATTGTTTAAACCAGTGGATTGTGAATATATTCTTGATGATCTGATTGAAATAGTTTCGATAGCTCCTTTGCTTTTAAGTTATACTTCGTGGAATGAAGTATTTGATGTATTAAAAGATTTCAAAAAACAGGATATTTTATCGCGGGACGACTGGACTAAGCTCACAAGATACGTAGGCAATGTTTATAACTCAGAAGTGCTTCAATATATGATAAAGCTGGTTTCAAAAAACCCTGCCTATTCTGTGCCTATTGAAGAGCCAAAAGAAAATATTTTTGATGAATATTTTTCGAAACTTAAAACTTCTGTTGAGATGATTATCCAAAAAATATCTTTGGAGAAAAAGAATTCTAAAAAAGGCGGGCTGCTTAAACAGGTTTTTGGAGATTCACCTGCTACAAACCGAATGAAAAATTATACAGAAGCAAATAATGGCATTTTTAAGCAAAAGCTTCTTGGCGGCTATCTTCATGTTGAAGGCATGAATTGTATAAAAGCATTTATGCTTGATTATGTAAAAAAAGATATAGTGAAGATTGTTAATTATCTTGTTGTAAAAGCAGAATGGAAAACAAATGCATCCAGCAAAGAAATATCCGATACTCTGGAAGCCTTAATGTCTCTCTCGGAAAAGATTATACAGCTTGATAATTCGCTGGGATCGGACGGGGAAGTTGGCGGTAAAATTAATTCATTTATGAAGAGAATGTCTGCTGACCCAAAGTGCAAAATTGAAATAAAAAAGTATCTTCATGAAATAAACAATGCGTTTGCGCTTTCTGCACAGGATATTTATAAAAGTTTGACAAAAATTGCGCAGGTACTGGCAGATATTCTTCCTGAATTTGCCGAAAAGCCGCCAATGAATATAATTATCAACCCTGATGCTGTAAAATCAGCTTATGAGGGCGAAGATATAATAGAAGATATTAAAGCAATCTATAAAAAAATATATAATTTTTTGAGTTTAATGAAAATTTTATTTACTAGCTCAAACTAGAGCTGTCTGCCTATAAGGCTTAAAAATTCTTCTCTTGTTGCAAGATTGTGAAAGCTTCCAAGTACAGAAGATGTTGTCATTAACGAGTTTTGCTTTTCTACGCCTCTCATCATCATGCATAAATGTCTGCATTCCATAACTACTCCAACCCCATCTGCTTTTATGCATCTTTTTATCTCTTCTGCAATTTGCGATGTAAGCCGCTCCTGTATTTGCAGCCTTCTTGCATACATTTCCACGATGCGCGCAATTTTGCTTACTCCCATTACCTGTTTGCCTGCTATATACCCGATGTGGCATTTTCCGTAAAAGGGAAGAAGATGGTGTTCGCATAAGCTGTATACTTCTATATCCCTGAGAATAATCATATTATTGGCTTCTGAAGCATATATTGCTCCATTAACTGTGTCTTCAATATTTTCTTGGTAGCCTTTTGTGAAAAAAGAGAAAGCATCTGCAAATCTTTCAGGTGTTTTTAGCAATCCTTCTCTTTGGGGGTCTTCGCCTAGTTCAACTATAAGTTCTTTTATAAGGCCTATAACTTTTTCCCTGTTCATGGGATAATGATAGCAGCAAAAATATTATGTTTAAAGTCAATAATTCTGTTTATTGACAAAATGAGGAATTTACATATAGAATTATATAATGGACAAACCCAAAAAAGAGCATATTACATGGTCTCAGACTTACTCAATGGGAATAAAAATAATTGATGACCAGCACAAGGGGCTTTTGAATTTTGTCAATGATTTATTTAACAATGCTTCAGGGGATGAAGCAAGGGAACGGGCTTATTTTCAGCGGGTAGTCCATGAAGCTGTAAAATATGTAAAAACTCACTTTGCGACGGAAGAAAAATATATGCTCGCAGCCAAATTCCCGGGCTATGCTGAACACAAAAAGGCTCACGAAGAATTTGTGTTTACTATAATCCAGAGCGTAAAAGACTTTGAGGCCGGAAAAAGGCTGGCTCTTAAAAAACTTGCTTATTTTCTTAGAGATTGGATATTGTCCCATGTAGCTATAATGGATAGGCAATATAGTGATTATTTCTGGAAGATTGCTACGCGTAAGGCTGATGGAAAACTGAGTATCACACAGTTAGATATAAGTAAGCTGTTTCCCGCAGTGCCTGCGCAAACAGACGAGTAATTCACTGCCCTGCGCTGCCCTATCTGCTCTCAAGAGCTTTTACAAGAAGAAAAAGCGCAAGATTTGCCTTTGCCGGCAGCCCGGCATTTTCCGCAGCTTTGGCAACAAACCCGGAAATATTTTCAATTTCTGTTTTTTTTCCTGCTAAAATATCCTGCAGCATGGAAGACTTATTTGCTTTTGTATTTTCTGCAACTTCAAGAACTTTGTTATACATTTCATCGGGGTTGAGTTTTATGCTGTCGTTGTTAGCTGCCAGGCATACTTCTGCTGTAATTATTTTTATAAGGTTTTTTAAATAATTGTTCTCGATTATAGCTCCATTATTTGTTTTTAAAATCGATGTTATTGGATTTATGGATGCATTTACCGCAAGTTTTTCCCATATCATTTTTCTTGGATTATCTGTATAGGAAGTTTTAAAACCTGCTTTTTCGAATGCTGCAATTAATGGATTAAGCCGCGGTATGTGGGTTGCGCTCGAAGCAGCCAAACCAATGAATGTGCTGCCTTTTCCGCCATGGATTACGATCCCTGGTTCGAGCAGCGTGGCGCCTTCTGTTGTGGTTCCGGCTGCAATATTATCTAATTTAAAAAAAGCAGATAGAGTTTCGATATTTCCTGCTCCATTCTGAAGTGTTGCAACAATAGAATCCGGGTTAACAAATTTACAAATGGATTCTGCGGCATTTTTGGTTGAAAATGATTTTACGCAAAATATATAGTATTTGCAGTTTTTAAACTTATTGCTTTTCTCCAGATGTGCAGGAAGGAGGGTTTCGTAAGGGGAAGCGCGAAGAATTTCATCTCTTGCTGGAGACAAAACCTTTATGTCGTTATCGGTTATAGAGTTTATTTTTGCTTCATCAGTATCTAAAATTACAATACTATATCCGGCATGAGAGAGGTAAGCGGCAAAAAGCAAACCTGTTGCTCCTGCTCCAATTATAGCTATATTCATTGTTATAGTGTATCAGAAACTGCACATATCTGAAAGCTTTTTTCGAGCTTTGTGATCCATTTAGCAATTCGGTGCTGTTCGGGTGTTGAATAAAAGCGAGATATAATAGATACTCCAATGTATGAAACGTGTAACAGCTTTTTCTCCGGGACATGTTACAGGACTTTTTTATATGAAGGATTTGGAAACAGATCCGCTTCATTGCGGTTCCCTGGGATCTGGTTTTTCAGTCAAGAAAGGAACATTTACAACCATAAGCAGGAACAAGGCATCAAAAAATCATCTGATTACTATAAATTCCGTAAAAACCGAGGCGCCTGTCAGCAGAAAAATAATAGAGCTTTTTTTTGAAAAAACAGGGATTATTCCGGAATACTTTAAAATCGAACATAAAATAGAGACGCCTCAGGGCGCTGGCTTTGGTTCGAGCGGTTCTGGGGCGCTGAGCCTTGTGTTTGCGCTTAACAGGCTTTACCGCGATCCTCTTAGCGCGCTGCAAGCTTCGCAAATTGCGCATTGTGCAGAGGTCGTGTGCAAGACAGGGCTTGGTACGGTTATGGGAGAGACTCTTGGCGGCATGAAAATATTGGTGAAGCCCGGAGCGCCTGGAATAGGAGCAACTATTTCAATACCATATCCGGAAGGGTTGTATGCAATATTTGCTGTTTATGGTCCGCTGTCAACGAAAGAAGCTTTATCAGACCCGCTGCTTCGTAAAAAAATAACTACTAGCGGTAAAAAGTATCATTCGCTTATAAAAAAAGCGCCCAGTGTCGAAAACTTTATAAAATATTCCCGCGAGTTTGCGGAAAGCACAGAAATGATTCCTCAGAGTGTAAGAACAGTTATGGACTGGTTTGATAAATGCGGAATAAACAGCAGTATGCTAATGTTTGGCGAGGGAACATTTTCAATTGTCCCCAGGAATGATGTTGAAAACATAAAAAAAATTGCAGAAAAAAATATCTCTGAAATGAAATCCGACAGAAAGCCTTTTTTGTTTTTTTCAAATATTGCAAAAGGAGGAGTAAGCATTGTCAGCGAAGATTAATGAAGATTGTCAGTTGCAGCAGAAGCAACAGCAGGCAACGCCGGGAAAGGCGTCGTCTCCCAATATTCCCAAGGAGCACCCTCGTTACAAAGCAATGATGATCCGGGAAAACATAATCAAGGGATGCGAGACCAAAGTTGTAGCGCCTGCAGGGCTTATCGCGCAGGGCAGGGGCGAAGCATTCGATTATCTTATAGGCGAAAAAACAGCGAATTTTGCGTTAGATGCAATAAAAGCAGCGGCATGCGCTTTTCTTCTGGCAGAGCATCCTGTTATTTCTGTTAATGGAAATGTTGCGCAAATTGCAGCAGAAGATCTTGTAAAACTTTCCAAGGAGTCAGGGGCTCTTCTTGAGATAAATCTCTTTTACAGAACGCCTGGAAGGGAGGAGGCAATACTTAAAGTTCTTAAAGAAGCAGGGGCAGAAACAGTGCTTGGCTTGAGCGAAAAAAGCGCTGTTATTAAGGAGCTTGCCAGCGACAGAAGAATAGTTGACCCGGATGGAATTTTTAAGGCAGATATGGTTTTTGTTCCGCTTGAAGATGGGGACAGAACAGAAGCTCTTGTAAAACTTGGGAAAAGAGTTGTTACTGTTGATCTTAATCCGCTTTCAAGGACTCCCAACTGCGCTCATGTTTCTATAATCGATAATATTACAAGAGTTCTTCCTCTTCTTACTGCGCAAATTAAAAAATATAAAAAGAAAAAAAAGCAAAAGCTAAAAAAAATATATGATGGCTATAGTAATAAAAAGATTTTAAGAGATTCTCTTGTATTTATTTCAAAGAGGCTTGTAAAACTTTCTAAGGGAATTTGTTAATTGCAAACCCCAGTTTGGGCGAAGGCTGGAGGCTGGTACGCGAGCCATCTATAGGCGAAGCGTAACAGACGCAAGCCTGGTGACTGATAGAAAGAGGAGTTAGAAAACTATGGAAGAAAAACATCCTTCACTTGATATTAAAAATAGTTATAGCGATAAGCTGGCCGGGAAAAAAATTGTATTGTGCATTACCGGAAGCGTTGCTGCTGTAAAATCTTCGGATCTCGCAAGGCTTCTTATGCGCCACGGCGCAGATGTTTTCCCTGTAATGAGCCAGGCTGCCTGTAAAATTATTCATCCGGATTTAATGCACTGGGCGACAGGCCGTTATCCGATTATGGAATTAACAGGCAGCGTGGAACATGTGGAGCTTGCTGGAAATACAAAAACAAAAGCAGATCTTCTAATTATTGCGCCGTGCACAGCAAATACAATAGGCAAAATTGCAGCAGGAATTGATGATACTGCTGTTACAACTTTTGCGACAACTGCTATAGGCGAGAAAATTCCTCTTCTTGTGGTTCCTGCAATGCACGAGCCTATGTACAGGCACCCTTTTGTAATACAGAACATAGATAAGCTCATCTCGTGCGGAATTACAGTTATGCAGCCGCGTATTGAGGAAGGAAAAGCAAAAATAGCAGAAAATACCGAAATATATGAGAAAGTTCTTGAAATTCTTTTGCCAGCACACTCCGACTCTGGAGAATGTCGGAGAATGCTTCTCGAAGAGGAGGAACTTCGGGAAATAATTTCGCGCGCAAACCGCACTAGTCCGGGCGGAAGCTGGAAAAAGCTTCTTAAAGGCAAAAAAATGATTGTTACTGCTGGAAGAACAGTTGAGTATCTTGATCCCATAAGGGTTATAACAAATAATTCTTCGGGTAAAATGGGTGTTGCGCTTGCAGAAAAAGCAATAGAGGCCGGAGCAGATGTTACTTTAATTGCAGGGAAAATTACAGTAAAGCCGTCTGAAAAAATAAAAGTTATATATACAAACACTGCTCAGGAAATGTATGATGCTGTTCATAAAGAGCTAAAGAGCAATTCTTATGATATAGTTGCAGCAGCGGCAGCAGTCGGAGATTGGCAGGCAGAAGAAAAATCCTTGGAAAAAATTTCAACGCATGAGAATGATTCTTTTGTTATACGGTTAAAACCTACTCCGAAAATTATTGACAGCATAAAAGCAAAATATCCTGGTGTATTTCTCCTTGTATTCCGCGCGCTTAATAATATGCCGGAGAAGGATCTGCTGGATGATGCAAAGTGGAGAATGGAAAAAGCAAATGCAGATATGGTTGCAGTAAATGATGTTTCCAAAAAAGGAGCCGGGTTTGAGTCTGATACCAATGAAATGATTGTTTTAACACAAAGCGGGTATAAGGAAAAAATACCAATGGATTTAAAACAAAATGTTGCGAAAAAAATTATAGATATTCTTGCAAAGGAAATTAACAAAAAATAACAACTGTATTTCTTGAGGAGTTAAATAAGTGAAAGATAGTGATAAAAAAAAGCTTCTGCCGGACAACTACATGGAGATGAAGCAGGAAGGAAAAAAAATTGTAATGCTTACTGCTTATTCGTATCCGCAGGCAATGGCTGCACAGGAAGCCGGGGTGGATATTATTCTTGTGGGAGATTCTCTCGGCATGGTTGAGCTTGGTTACGACAGCACGCTGCCTGTTACAATGGAAGAGATGTTGATGCACATTCAGGCTGCCAGACGCGGGGCTCCAAACACTCATATTGTTGCAGATATGCCTTTTATGAGTTTTAATGTATCAGCGGAAAAAGCAATAGAAAATGCCGGGCTTTTTTGCAAAAAAGGTCTTGCAGACTCTGTTAAAATAGAAGGCGGCGCAGAATATGCTGGAGTAATAAATGCTGTTTCTAAGGCCGGAATTCCTGTTTGCGCGCATATAGGGCTTACTCCGCAAACAGCATCCCTGCTTGGCGGCTTAAAGGTGCAGGGAAAAACTTTAGATGCAGCAAAAAAACTGATGCAAGATGCAGCCGCTGTTCAGGAGGCCGGAGCATTTATGGTTGTTGTTGAAGCTGTGCCTGCAAATCTTGCAGCGCTTATAACGAAGAAGCTTTCTATTCCAACAATTGGAATTGGCGGCGGAATCGACTGCGACGGCCAGGTTCTTGTTTTTCACGATCTTGTGGGGCTTTACAAAAGATTCACTCCCAAGTTTGTGAAAGTTTATGCCAATGTTTATGATGTAATGGAAAAAGCTATTGAAGAATATGTTAAAGATGTAAAGGAAGGAAATTTTCCTGAGGTACAGCACTCCTTTACAATGAAAAAGGAAGTTAGCGATAAATTAAATGAGCTTTCCGAATGAAGCGAGTGTCGCGGGCAAACGAAGTTTGCACATGACCGAGCGAATGAGGAAACAAAGGGTCGCTTTGCGTACCCTTTATTTTTTAGCAGAAATATTAAAGAGATGGGAGAAGGAGTTTTATGCCGGCAACAATAATAAATGGTCTTGAGATAAGTGAAAAAATTCTTGCAGAAATAAAGAATGAAAAAATTGAAATAGAAAAAAAATATAACAAGGTACCTGGTCTTGTTACAATTCTTGTTGGCAATAATCCTGCATCTGCTTCTTATGTAAGTCTTAAAATAAAAACTGCTAATTCTCTTGGTTTTAAAGAGGTTCAGGTAAATCTGGAAGATAATGTTTCGGAGAAGGAGCTGCTTTCTGTTATAGAACAATATAATGACGATGATTCTATTCACGGAATTCTTGTGCAGCTTCCTCTGCCAAAACATATTAACGAAAAAAACGTTATTTACGCTATAAATCCGGATAAAGATGTTGATTGTTTTCATCCTCTTAATATTGGCAAAGTTGTTCTTGGTCAGGATGATGTTAATTTTTTCCCCTGTACGCCTGCCGGCATTTTGGAGCTTATGAAGGCAGCAGGTATAAAAATAAATGGCGCAGATGCTGTAATTATTGGAAGATCAAATATTGTTGGAAAACCTCTGGCAAATATGCTTATAAAGAAATCTGAAAATGCTACTGTTACTGTTCTTCACACAGGTACAAAAGATATGGAATCTTATTGCAAAAAAGCTGATATAATTATTGTAGCAGCAGGGTCGCCGAAGGTTCTAAAAACTGAGTGGATTAAACCCGGAGCCTGTATAATAGATGTTGGCACTAACAGAGTTGGAGAAAAAATAAGCAAGAAAACAGGCAAACCTATAGCAATTCTTAAAGGGGATGTGGATTTTGAGGAAGCTTCAAAAGTAGCAGGTTATATTACACCGGTGCCTGGCGGAGTAGGACCAATGACTATTACAATGCTTATGAAAAACACACTCTACTCGTTGAAATATAAACTTGGGCTCATGCAGTAATACGCATGGTGCGCCCGGTGCTGCGATATTGCGAAGCAGGTCGTCGCTAGAAAAGCATCATCGCACCATCGCTGTTGAGGCGTAATTGTTGCATTGAAATCAGGAAAGTAAAAGCGATATAGGAATTCTTTTGTTTGCATTGTTTTCGAGATTAGCTGCTTCCATAAATTCCTTATTTAATTTAAGAAGCGATGAATTTAATCTGTCAAGATCAATTGCATATTCTGTGTTAAACTCAAAATCCTCATTGCATGAGGTAAAATTTTTCTCGCAATAAGATATGGTATAGTTTTCAAGTTTATCGGAAAAGTAAAGGAGCGGTAGCCCCTGTGTTCTGCATATAATTGGCCGCGCCTCATATATCGTACATATTGAGTTTTCAAGAAAAACACAGTCCGGGTTCCATTCTGTTTCGCTTGACTCTGGTAACGTTAAATATTTTAATAAGTTATCCGGACAATTGCTTTTTCCGGTTTTCCGCTCATCTTCCTGCCCCAAAACACTTTTGATAGCAAAAAACTCCACAGAGAAAAGTGAAATTCCTGTACAGCATCCGGAGCACCCTTTTTTGCATAAAATATCTGTTTTATAAAAAGACAAAATATCTGATATTTTTGCATCAATAGTATCGCGAATTTTAAAATAATCTAAAAAGTATTTTTCCAGCATTAAAGAAACTACAGAATATCCCATTCCAAAGAAGAGCCTGCCATAAAAGGAACTATGGTCGAAAATTTCTCCGGCACTTTTCTTTCCTTTCTTTCAAGAGTAATAATAGATTTATTTAACGGAAGATTATAAAATTCTGCTCCAAATCTTGATGTAAAATCTTCAAGCAAATCTTTTGAACCATTTTTTTCAAAAAAAGATACCAATAATGGAAAAGCAGCAGGAGCCGAGAATATGCCTGCGCTGCCGCTCTTTGTAAGCTTAGATGTTTCGGGATGCGGAGCGCTGTCTGAGCCAAAAAAGAATTTTCTGTTTCCGGACAAAGCTGCACTTTGTATAGCTTCCCTGTCTTTGGGTGTTTTTACAACAGGCTTGCAAAAATTATGCGGGTTCAAGCCACCGCCAATAAGATCATCAAGAGTAATTAAAAGATGGTGAACAGTAATCGTAGCTGCGAGAGTAGCGGGCCCGTTTATTACAGCATTTACTGCTTCAACACACGAAACATGCTCTAGCACTATTTTAAGATCAGGAAAATGCTCGATTATTTTAAAAAGTTCCGGAAGATAATCTTTTTCGCGGTCAAGAACAAAAGAATCGGGCTTTTCTCCGTGTATTGCAAGCAAAATGCCAAGCTTGCTCATGGCGGACAACGCTTCTTTTATCTGCTCATAAGATTTTACGCCGTCTTCTGCATTGGTTGTGCTTCCTTCTGGGTATAATTTCCCTGCAACAGCGCCAACTTCAGATAACTTTATAACATCTTCTTCTTTCATGTTCGGATAAAGTTTAAAACTCATCAGAGGGGAAAAGCCGCTGCCTAGAGTTGCCTCCTCGATTTCTTTTCTGTATGCGATTAACCGCTCACTGTTATTTATCGGCGGAATTGTATTGGGCATTATCAAAGCGCGTGAAAACCATTTGGCAGATTCAGGGGCAACTATTTTTAGAGTATCCCCCTGACGCAAGTGGAGGTGCATATCATCAGGCTTTCTTATGGAAATTTTATTGGGAAAAAAGCTCACTCTAATATTCCTTTACTTGCCCCAAATAAATTTATGAAACAAAAGTCCTCAGTCGCCTAAAGCTTCGGGGTTAAGCTTCGCTTAAACTGTGTAAACGTCTAAATATTCACTTTCTTCCGGATTAATCCATACCCAATGCTTTCTTAGCGGGATAAAACCTGAAAGAAACGATAATAATACATTTACGACCTGATAGACAATCGAAATTGTAAGAATAGCAGGTTCGGGCATCTTTACAAAAAATGCGACTGCAAGAAACAGCGGAAATATAAAATCAGGAATAGGTTCTTTATGCTCAAGAAGATATGCTATGTGCAACCTTCCTATGAAACCGCCGCAGTATGCAGCTATTACAAACATAATTGCAGCAGACGGCAGTAAGTGTGAAGCGAAAAAAACTGTTATGGCATTAAGGAATAAATAAACCAAAAAGCCGCGATTTCCTTTTGTTCCTATGCGATCAAGATTCCTTTTTGTAGAGTAAACAGCAGCAAGACAAAGTAATACAAATAATATAAAAACTAAAGGAAAGTTAAAAATTGTTGTATTTGTTAAAAATAATCTTGTTGGTTCAATAAAGCCAAGCACTATAAAAAGTATAAAGGTACTTACGCCTTCAAAAGCTCCCAGTTTTTCAAAAAAGAGGGTTCTTCTTTTGTACTGCTCATAGTAAAAACCAAAAAATGGCAAAAATGATATGCTTAAAAAGATTGCAATAGATAAAGGGTCTATTATTTCATATATAATGAATATTATTGATACTAAAAATCCGACAACAAATATATCGAAAAAATGATCGAGAAATTCGCCAAGTTTGGAACAGGTTTTTGTTCTTCGCGCCTGTTTTCCGTCAAAAATATCGCCTGTTAAATAAAAAATAATTAAAAGAGGAACTATTTGCCAGAATTTAAAAACCCCGGTCTTTACAAGAATAGCTATTACCATAGCTAAAACTATACAAAGATTGGAAATAATTGTAATAATATTTGCCGGAAGCCACCAAGGTACAAACTTAAACAATGGTTCTGCCACGAATTTTGTAAATATGGGAGTTAATAGCGAAAAATCAATGACTACAGTTTTACGTTCCATTTTTTCCTATCCTGTTTGTTTGATTCCAGTAAAACATAGTAAAATGCTTTATAAGCGAAATATAACACTATTTTATGATAATAGCATTATTTAATATTGCCAACCCTTTTGTGTTCAATAATACGGTTATTGATAAAATATATGAAAAATGGCCGTGTATTTTGCTTTTTTGAAGAAAAATTGTTAAAGTCTCTTAATTGGTTGATGATTTCTGAGAAAAAGATAAACTGATGGGGGCAGGTGCTATATTAGATGGATAAAAAGACAAAAACAGTTGTAATTATCAGCATTTTTTTTCTTTTTTTATGTGCAAGTTGCAAACAGGATAATATTGATAGAAAAATTGCCTCTAAAAACAGTTTTGCACGAAATTTTTCATATAAAGATCATCAAGATTATATTAGGGTTAATATAAGTGCGGGCGGCATCGAATATATCTGGTACCTTTACCGGAGCGAAAAACCAATTGCGGTCAATAAAAAAAGAGCGGGCAGAAGCCGGATAATTCAGTATGTAAAAATCCCTGTGCAAAGAATAATTTCGCTCTCTGCGGAAAATATCTTTTTTCTTGAGTCGCTGGATTCGCTTGATAAATTGAAGGCGATAGACCTTGCCAGAAATAGCTCGAATAGACAGGTGAGGGAGCTTGTAAGGGGCGGGGCAGTGGCGCAGGTTGGTGAGGGCCGCGATATTGATGTTGAAATGGTTTATCTTATAAATCCTGACCTTATAATAACTTCGTGGACTGGCGGGGATTATGACTCCAGCGGGCTGCTGCTGCGGCATGGATTTCCTGTTGCAGTAACGGCTGGCTGGCTGGAAGAGCATCCGCTGGGCAGGGCAGAGTGGCTGGTTTTTCTTTCGCTTTTTCTTGATATGGCGGAGCAGGGGAAGAGGATTTTTGATGACTTGGTTTTGCGATATAATGCTTTGGCTGAGAGTATTCTTGCGGATAACGCTGCGGCGGTTGTGCCGAAGCCTGTTGTGTTTCTTAACATGATGCAAGGGGGCAGCTGGAACATGCCTGGCGGCAGGAGTTTTTTTGCAACTTTTCTAAGGGATGCTGGCGCGTCTTACCCGTGGGCAGATGTCAGGCGCCGCGGCTCTCTTTTCCTTGATTTTGAAAAGGTTTTTACTGTTGCGAACAACGCTGACGTGTGGCTTGTGAATACTCATGGGATTCGGACTCTTGACGATATTTTAAGCCGGGACAGGCGATATTCTCTTTTTAGGGCTTTCCAGACAGGCAGGGTTTATAATAATGATCTTATGGATGATGGCGCGGGGAATCCGTTTTGGGATGAGGGCACTGCACATCCCGACAGGATCTTGTCCGATCTTATAAGCATTATTCATAATAGCGAAGCTGACAAAAATTTTTTTCGGCGCGTGGAGTAGGGGCTCGCATCTAGGGATTTTTGTATGGCGCAAATTATCTGCATAGGGATGACGGAATACAAATTAGTCAATGTCTTTAAGCAGTTTCTGAAAAATAAATTTTGTTGCCAGCAGCAGCATGGGAAGCAGTATTGATGTAAAAATAATTACCCAAATAAAAGAAGATATGAATGACCATGAGTGAAAATGTTTCTCAAAAAAATCAGAATTTTCAAATAAAAATATTCTTAAAGAATCTTTAACTATTGCCCCAATAGTATTTGCACCAGCAAGAGAAAGAAGAAAAATAATTCCAATTATCGCATATATAAAATATTCTTTAAGTTTTTTCATAATCTTGCCAGGATAATGATACAATTATAATAATTTTGACTTACTTGTCCATAAACAGTTATAAATAGTTTATAACTGTAATCTTGTTTGCTAAAATATTTTATACCACAGGCGGGAATAAAAAATAGCTGCTTTATGAAAACCATAAAAGCAGCTATTTTTTGGTTTTTAATTTTCTACAGTAACAGTTAAAAGAAAATTATTTGGAATTCTGTCATAAGAAACAGCTACTCGATCTGTAAATTCTTGTCCAGGCTGTACTTTTAATACTCCTTGGTCATCATGAGGAATCATTCCTATGCCTGCTGCTGGCAGCCCCTCAGCCCCTTCAATAACAGCTAAGACTCTATACACACGAGGTTCATTAGTTGTATTTCTTAAAGTTATGTGGAATATAACCACTTGCTCAGTTGAGCCCGCATGCATAGGTCTTAGTTCCATAGCTACTTTTCTTAATTCAGCCCCGGCTGCTATATTATGGTTTTGTGCGAAAAATTCTGCTGAAAAATCTGCTGCGGTTGAAGAACCGCAGCTCATCATCAGCGAAACCATTAACAGAAGCGTAAGTACAAATAAATATTTTTTCATAAATTTACTCCTCCTTTAACTCCTTTTTTTTAAAAATGTTTTATGTTTGCCGGCTCTTACAAACTGTACGGCGAAAAACACAGCAAATACAAAAGCAAATATTGGGAAAATACCCTTCCAAAAATAAAACGCTACTGATGCAATTAGTACAATAAACTCTATCAATGTAACTCTTGTCATGAAAAACTTTTGAAAAAGTATAGTAAGTGTTGTAAGAAGCAAAATAGCTCTTATTAAGCTATATAAAATCTGAGGAAGCGTTCCTTGAAAAAGCAGTCCAACATCATATACAAATAAAAATGGCAATACATATATAAATGGAGCCAGGTACATACATGTAAAACTTACTTTAAAAGGCTTTGGTTCCTCTGCCAGACTTGCTGCTACAAAACAAGAGAGACAAACAGGCGGAGTTATTGCAGATAATATTGCAAAATAAAAAATAAACATATGAGCTGCCAACAAATCTGCGCCAAGGTATACTAATGCAGGCGCGCCCAGCGCTGCAAGAACTACATATGCACCCAGTGTTGGAAGTCCCAATCCTAGAAGCAGGGATACACAAGCTGTCATAAGCAGACCAAGAAAAAGATTACCATCTGCAAATATTACAATTCCATAAGAAAGCCTTTCTCCAAATCCGGTAAGAGTCATAACCCCTACAATTAATCCGGCAACAGCACAAGATGTTGTAATTGGAATAAGAATTTTTGCTGTATTTGCAATAGCTTTACAGATTTTTACAATGCCAATCCTTTGTTCTTTTAGCGGAAGACATACAAGTATAAGTGTTGCAAGCGTTATTAAAATAGTTATCTGAACACTCATTTGGCGTGCAAGTAAAACAATAAGAACAGTTATCGGCACTAATATAGGAAGCGCTTTTATAACACTTTCTCTAACAGGCGGCAATTGATCTTTTGGAAGCCCACGAATTCCGTCTCTTTTACTTAATATATCAACCACAATAAACATAATCAAAAAGTAAAGAACCGAAGGAAGAAATGCTGCTACACAAATAGCCCAATAGCTCTTCATTGTATACTCAGCAATAATAAAAGCTGCTGCTCCCATAATAGGGGGCGAAAATTGACCTGCTGTTGAGGCTGTTGCTTCTATAGCTGCTGCAACATGCCTCTTAAATCCAAGTTTCTTCATAAGAGGAATAGTTACAGAGCCTGTTGTTGCTACGTTACCGCTTGCGCTTCCTGAAAACATTGAAACAAAAGCTGTGGCAATAACCGATACTTTTGCAGGTCCGCCTGCTTTATGACCTGTCAGCGCCTGTGAAAGGTTCATAAATGTGTTTGTTGATTTTGTCATCCTGAGAAAAGAGGCAAACATCATAAAGAAAACAATTTGTGTTGCGCTTATTGCTGCAAGATCCCCCATTATGCCCTCAACGCCTACTATAAGGTGTGTAACAAGTTCTCCAGGGGTATAACCCGGATGTGCAAAAAACCTTGGTATGAAGTGAAAAGGGCCAACAAAACAGTATAAAATAAAAACCCCGGCAATAATTGCCATTGGCGGTCCTATTGCCCTTCTCGTAGCTTCAAAAACTATTAGTACAAGAATCAAACCATAAAGAGATTCGATTGGATCCGGAAAGGGGGTAGTATAAAAAAAAGTCCATCTTGAACTTGCCCAAGCGCATACAGCGCCAAGCGCTAAAAATAAAGAAATATTAAAAATACTTTCAACTTTTTTATTCTTAAAAAACCCTGAAGGATAAAGCAATATGGTTAACCCTACTATAAGAAAAATGTGAAGAGGTCTCTGATGTTCCGGCAGCAGAGGTCTGTAAAGTATTTCAATAATAGGGATGCCTGCTCCTAAAAAGCCTAAAATAAAAATAATAGCTTTTCGTACTTTTAAACTTCCTATTGCTAAGCCCTGAATATCATCTTCATTATAAATGTTTACCTTTTGCTCAGGCTGTATTTTTAATTTTACTTCACTCATTTAGTTTTCTCCCTTTAGGAGGGGTAGAGAATTATAATTCCCTCCAAAGCCCTACCTCCTTAAAATATCTGATAGCACCAGGGTGAAATGGAATTGTTACGTCTTGCTGCGGGTTATCCCAAGGCAGCCATGGCGCTATATTTGGAAGAGCGTTCATCAAAAAGGGTCTGTTTTCAAACCATATTCTGGTTACCAAATAAGCAGTTTCTTTGGGAAGACTTGAATGTGTAATTGCTACATAGTTGCTGACAAGCTGCAGTGCATTTGGAATTCCAAACTCATCTCCAAAGGCTTCAACCCTAAAGAAAGGGTATTTGCTAAGAAAAATTTCCGTTAAATCCGGCTCTCCTTCAAGAAATCTAACACGTCTTGCTGTGGATAACTGTCTTAGTGTTCCATGCCCGTGTCCGTATTTGTGAAAAATTGCATCAATCTGACCATCGGAAAGCATTCTGGCAGAATCGTTTTTCATTATTCTCATTATTCTTGAATTCTCTTGGGTAACGCCATGAAGCTCAAGAAATGTGATTGCCATATCTCCCCAGTAGTTGCCTGAGGTATATGTTGCAATAGTTCTGCCCCTTAAGTCTCTTACTGAAGTAATTGCCGGTGTGTCAAGAATTATAAGATTCATAAAACCAGGGTGTGTTGCAAAAAGAGCAACAACATCAACTCCTTCGTCCCAAATTTTTCCGGGTATGCGCCCAAGGTGAGCTGTTCCGATTCCTGAAAACCCTAGTTGTACTTGCCCAACCTCCAATCTCTGCATAGTTTCAAACTCAAGACCCGGTGAAGTGCTGTTAACAGCAATAAAGTGGCTGTTTTGGCTTATTAACTGTGCCCATGCAGCGCCGCTGGCATGCCATGTCCCGCCAATTGCAGATGTACTAATCTGGAGAAATTCTCTTGGTGCTCTTTCTGTTCCTCCGTGGCAGGAGATAAATAAAGCCATAACAATTACCAGAGAAAGTACAATAATACTAATTTTTTTCATAAAATCCTCCTGATAAATTTTATAAAGCATAAGGCGGTGCCGGAAAAAAAGGTATCAGGCTTTTTCTTATTTTTGAGTGAGTTTTTATACTTTGCCTTAAATAATAGTTGAATCAACTGCGAACTGTAATTTTGACCTAGACGATTTGGCGTTTAGAGAGTAAATTAAGGCAAATAAACAGAAGAATAATTAAGTGAACAAAATAATAAAAATATTAATATCAATACCAATATACAAATTACTTCGAACGATAAGCTTAAATTACAGAAAAATATATTACTTTGCTCTATTTTTACTTATCTGCACAGTGCTTCTTCTTATATCTATTCCTCAGTATGAAAGACTTGAAAAAAATTTTACAACAAGCAATGAAATAACCAGAATATATGAAAAATGGCTTCTTGTTAAAAACGAAACAGTAAGATATCTGTTTATGGAAAATAGAGCCAGAAACCCCTATGATCTTATAAATGCTGTTTCCAACTATGAAATTGCCATGAGGCAAATTTTTTTTGATGAAAGAATATTTAATATGATCATAAATGATCTTTTGCTTTTCGAAGAAGTGTTAAAAATGATTTTTATATGGCAGGATATTCAGCTTACGCTGGTTATATCTATTTTTTTTAATGATGATATAGATTTATTTGCATATCAAATATTCAGTTATATAATTGAAACAGATCACTTTGAAATAAGTATCAGAAATACTATTAACCTTATCAATCAGCATCTGGCTGAAAGCATGAGACGTAATTGGATAATGTTTATGGCGAGTCTCTGTTTTATTGTTTTTCTGATTTTATTATTGCGAAGTTTGTTTTACAACTATTTTGAAATAAGAAAAAAAGAAAAAGAGGTTCGAAAGCTTTCTGAATCAATTATGGAAGCTCGTGATAAAGAAAGGATAAGAATTGCAGCAGATTTTCATGATGTGATTGTTCAGGACCTCCTTGTAATAAAAAATCAGTGTAATGAAATGATTTCAGACAACAAATATGATAATATAGTAATAAACGAAATAGAAAAGATTAAAACTATAACCGACAGAAATATAAAATCTGTAAGAGAAATATCTTTTAACCTTAGACCGCCGGAGTTGGCTAATTCGTTATGTGAATCTATAAAGAATTTGCTAATGGAAGTTGAGCTTAAGAAAGATATTATAGTAAATTATCATCCATTGGGGCTTGATAGTTATGTAATAGACCAAAATCTGGAAATTATTGTTTACCGATTGATTTGTGAAGCAGTCAATAATGTTTTAAAACACGCCCATGCTTCTGAAATAACAATAAGAATTATTTTATTTTTCCCCAATATTGTAATAAAGATAGAAGATAATGGGGTAGGATTCCAGCCTTCTGAGATAGTAAGAACAGAAGAACATATGGGCATACAGGGAATGAAAGATAGGGTAATGCTTGTAGGCGGGAAAATGGAAATAAAGCCAGGCAAAGAAACTGGAACTATTGTAATTTTTAAAATACCGTGCAAAGGACTTGTAAAGGAAAAATGATGAAATATAATGTATTGATAATTGATGATCACCCATCTGTAAGAGAAGGAATAAAGTCTGTTTTAAGGAAAAAACAGAATCTGAATGTAATTGGCGAGAGCGGAACTTTTCAGGATGGTTATGAGCAGGCAATAAATTTATCGCCGGATATTATTTTAATGGATGTTTCAATTCATGGATTTTCTGGAATAGAACTTTCAAACAAAATTTTAAAAGAAAAACCGGATATCAAAATAATAATTGTTAGTATGCATGCAAAAGCAGAATACATTATTAAAGCAATAGAATATGGCGTTAAAGGATATATTTTAAAAGATTCTGACAATAATAGAATATTAGAAGGAATTTCTGCAGTAATAGACGGAGAGTTATTTATAGACAGCCATATTTCAAATAAGGTTATCAGCAAGCTGATGAATAAAGAGATAAAATCTCATTATAAGACAGAAGTAAATGATTATAAAAGTCTTTCTTTAAGGGAACAGGAGATACTTCATCTTCTTGTAGAGGGACTATCTGTTAATGATATTGCAAAACAGCTTTATATTAGCAATAAAACTGTTGAGACGCATAAAGCGAGCATAATGAGCAAACTAAAATGCACAAATCTTGTCGGACTCGTGAGATATGCAATTCAAATAGGTCTTGTTGATTAAATTCTGTGTTGTAATAGAACCTATTTTAACCCATATTTATATAGATCATAAAAATGATGCGTTGGTCCGTTTCCTTTTTAATCAGTGCTTCCTTAGAGACAGTTTTTCATACTCACAGCGAAAACTACATGGGCAAAGTGTGCCTACAATACAATTATTCGGCTCTTCATGCAAAGCCAATTTAGAATCTTGGGGATTCATGAAGGTTTGAGCTGCTTTCATGGATGTTGTCGGCCTGTTTTCTCGTATGGCAGGTATTAATAATGGGCGAAACTCTTGAATTTAGAATTGCTGCCTTTTGTCAATGCTTTGACAAAAGGCAGCAAAAGGCTATGTACTTAGTAATGTATAAGGTATAATACCTTATATTGTGGTAATCTCACAAAAAAACATCAGGAGGCTCTCGATTTTTATGAAAAAGATTAAGAATTTTTGGCTAATTCTTTCGGTTGTGGCAATGGCCGCTTTTTTTACAGCATGCAGTGATCCTACTGCTCCCGGCGGTGGTTACGAACTATCCGGG
>WQTU01000093.1 GCA_009786125.1 Spirochaetota bacterium | reverse complement strand
TTTCTTGCAGAAAACTACGAAAAAAGGATAATAAGGTATTGTAGCCCCGAACAAGTTCGGGATGCTGCGCAATTTATTCTCGATTGAATAAATCAGCGGTTTCTTAGATTTCATCATATTTTTAACATTGTTCTGAACTGTAACAGAGTCAAAATGATTCTATTACTACAAAGGTAATGTTTCAACCATATATCTTATAGAAACAGAATTATTATGAACCTCTCTTCTTTCAACAACAACTACCAAGTTTCTTTCATCCGGGGAAAGAAAAACTTTTCTAATGCTATAGCCTTTTACACCTCTTCTTACAAAATTTGGAGAGCCTGCAGTATATGCCCTGGAAGGCAAACCATCTCTCGTAACAAGAATATTTAAATGAAAAGTTGATTCATAAACACCGGCTCTAATTTCGCTTCTTTCATGCAAATTTATATTATAAGTTTTTCCGGTCTGAAAATCACGGAACTGAACAGAATGAGTAGGACCTTTATCTATATTTACAAATATACTGCGCCCTTTTGCCAGAGGGTCTATATTAATTCTCTGGATAATCTGATTCGCCGCAAGCAAACTTTTAAAGAAAGCGCCGGAACCATTGTCCATTGAATGCGCTCTAACAGGAAACCTTTTTCTTATAACGCCATTTGGAACAAATCTATTATTTATAACATCTACAGCAAATATTTCCGAATATGTTTCTGTGGCTGTTACGCCATATTGTGCAAACATAAAGTAGCGTGAATTTCCGGAAAACCCGATATTTACAAAATTAGCAATATCTCCTGCAAAAAGGGACTTACTTCCTAAAATAATAAATATAATTAATAATACTGATATTTTCCGCATTTTTTTCTTCCTCTCTACTTCTTTATCGTACAGAACATTGTCTTTAATAAAAGTTTTTTATATTATTATTAAATTATATGACTTTAATACAGAGAAATAATATCTTACTGGTAATTATCGGAATGTTACTGACTATCCTTACATTTCTGCTAATAGCCCCATATCTTCTCTATATAGCAGGAGAAATTGAAAGCAGCTCCCAGGCTTACAAGAAGTTACTTACACCCAACTATATATTTGGCTTGCTATTGATTTTTTACTCTGCAATAACCCTAATTTTTTTAAGATTCTTTTTTTATAAAACAAACAGCATCGAAATAATTTTCTTCATGCTTTTTCTCACAAGCCTGATTTTTGAAGCTTCCAGACCTATGATTATCATACTCAATGAGTTTAACTTCTCCTTTACCTATGTGATGTTTTTATCAAGAGTAGCTTATTTTAGTAAAATTTGCGGTGTTTTTGCACTTTTTGCCGCTGCTTTGGCTTCTTCGGATATAGGAATCAGCAGATCCAAAACTTCGATGCTAATTATAGCCGTTCTTTCACTTATGTTCGCTTCTGCAATCCCTCTTTCAAGCGATATGTTCAGCAATGGCTATAATAAACCTGGGTTTTTTAACTATTACCTCTTTACACTGATTTTTATAAAATTTCTTACAGTTCTTATTTTTGTTATAAATTACTTTCAAAAAAGAAATAAAGAATATCTTTTTCTTGCACTAGGCATAATGCTTATAATCACAGGCAAAGAAATAACATTCTACATGACTTCATTTGAGTTTTTTTTAGCCGGAATGGTACTTCTTGTTGCCGGAACTGTTTTGTTCTCAAAAAAAATACACGAGATTTATAAATGGGATTAAGTCTTTGAGTGTTTTTTTATCACCCAAGCATTATAAAAGCTGTTACGCCCGCTACCATAGGAATAACAAAGTTATCATAATCGCCAAGAGGAAGAGCCTCTGCAACCATAACTACAAAAGCTGTTGTAAAAGCGAGTCCTATATTTGATGTAATTTGATATGACGAGATTAACACAGCAAAGAAACAAGCCATGCTTCCTTCAACGCTTTTTCCGCCTGTAAAAGGTATTTTAGTCTTGCCGAAAACTTTTCCAACAATACTTGCAAATCCATCTCCGAACGCAAGCGCATAAATAGCGATTTTCGCCACATCTGACGGGAATAAAAGAAGGGCAGCCATTGCGCCAAGAGCAAGAGTAACAGGTCCGCCCGCAAAGCAATTTTTGTCCCTTTTTCTTAATGCAAAATCTTTAATACCTGATATAAATGCAAGGCTGTGCCCTTGAGCTCTTAAAATTTCCGAATATGTATATATAATTGCTCCAGCGCCAAGAAGAGCAAGAGTAAAACCCCTGTCAATTGCAGCTGCCAGCATCGGAGTAATAGCAATAATCATGTGGATACTTTTTCTAAACAATTCTGTTCTTAATTCCAGAATATTTGCTGGTAAAGTTCTTGCTGCTATAACAGAAAGTAGATTATTCAAAAAACACCTCTATATATTTTTTACACTAATTATGTATGCAATTTTCATGCCAACTCAAATATTTTTTGAATAATAATAATTGCTTATAATATAAAGATTTACGCAGCAAGGCAGTGCGGGCTTTTTAAGCAGGTTGCAATAATGTATTATTTTTCATACACTATTACAATATTTTAATTCGCAGACAAAAAAACAGGCATGAAAAATCATGCCTGTTTCGTTTGTCGGAAAAATCTACTTATTACAGAATTAAATTATACCAACAATAATATAGCAACAATAAAAACCATAATAAAAAGCGCTACAGCCTCAACAAGTCCGCAAACCAGAATATAGTTAGTAAACCCTTTTCCTGTAGCTGAAAGTGCCTCTGCACCTGCGCCAGCAACTACTCCCTGCCAATAAGCTGAAAATCCCAATCCAAAACCACCAAAAAGACCCGCACCAAGAATAATTCCAGGTTCTACTACTCCAACTGCAGCATTAAGCTGAATCATAAGAATCAAACCATAAAATGTCTGTGACAACGGAACACCAAGAAAAATAAAGTGAAGAAATGAAGGTGTCTTATTTTGAGCATAAGATTTTTTCCACGCACCCATTACTGCTGTTCCTGTTGGTCCATACCCTGCTGTTGTACCTGCTGCTGCAAGAGCGAATGCTGCTGCTATTCCAATTTGAGAAACATCCATAATATTAACTCCTTTCTAATAATTAACTCTTTACTTAAAATAACTTTAAGTTTATCTATTCTATCAAGGAAAACTATTTTCCAAGACAATTAAGCACTTTCTCTTCTGAATGGATCATAAGGACGACCACTCCATTCCATTCCGGCTTTAAGACCAAATTCAAGAATATTAAGCCTTACCCCATGAACAATTACACCCAACGCACATAACATCATATTAAATGTGTGTGCAGCAAAAAGAATCATTATCGCAAGTATTATACCAAGCGGACCGCCAAGACCTTCGGCAACTCCTGCAGCCATATTATTAAAGCTATTAGCCACAGACCAGCCTGCAAGACCTACTGCATACAGTCTTATGTAAGATATAATATCGCCAAAAATACTTACAGAATTAATTGCTGTCATTGGTGAGCTTGCCACCCCGAACAATAATCCTTTAAAAAAACATCTTCCTTTTTCCTGGCTTCCGCAAATCATTAAAATCACAAATCCTATAGCAACCAATGGAAGTGTAATAGGATTTAATGCTGCTCCCATTAGAAGAAATTGTACAAGAAAATACGCCCCATAAAGAATAAAAAGATTACCAATATTTGCAAATGCAGCCAATGATGGCATTTTTCTTACAAAGCCTATCAAAAAACCCAGGGTGAGGTGAACCATAGCAATCAAAAACGAGAGCTGCATAATATTAGTTGCAGTGTCTTTAAAAGATGATATTTCAGGTATTGTCATCGCATATAATTGCGGTACTTGTGACAAAGTTGCTGAAGCAAACCAGTTCCCTGTTAATATTCCCCATGCAATTATACTTACAGATAGCGTACATAAAAGCCCAAAAACAGGTCCTTTAAAATTTTTCATCGTAAAACGCATTACTATTAGAGCTGTTAAAACAAGAATACCATATCCCGCATCACCAACAAGTATCCCTACGAATACTGTAAAGAAAAGCAGGAAAAAGGGACTTATGTCAATTTCTCTATAGCCTGGCGCTATATCAAGAAATTTTAAAAGCGGTTTCATAAACTCTATAACCCTGTTGTTTTTAAGAAGAGTAGGAGGATCTTCTGTCACTTCCGGATCTTTTATGAGAAGCGCCCAGGTATTTGCTGCAGCAGCTTCTTTTACCTTATCAGCAAGATCAACAGGCACATAACCGGAAAGATAAGCAAATCGCTCCTCTTTGCCCATTTCAGCATTAACACCTTCAAAGTCAATAGCTGCCATAAGTTCTTTAAAACCTTCTGTAACTATCTCTTTTTTATCTGCCAGTTTTTCCAATTCTTTCTTTAGCTGTATAATTTCTGCATCTTTCTTTTTAATATTTTCAGAAAGCTGTTTTAGACCCGCTGCAGGCAAAACAAGCCTATCGCCAATAATATCAACAGGAGCTTCGCCTTTTAGGGCAACAGTAACGATATAATTAATGCCTTTTGCTTTTGCTACCACAACATATTTTGCTTCCTGCGGTATTTTTGCAAACTGTTCTTTTGCAAGCACATAAAATCTTAGAAAAATTCCATCTTTTTCAAGAACAGATACAGATGAAGGATCAAAATCTCCCCACGGAGTAAGAGTTAAAATATCTTTTTTATCCCTATCTATTTCTTCTATCAGGCTGTGTATTTTTTCAAGAATTTTATTCGCTTCTGTTACAATTTTATCAGCTTCAGCCAAGTCCGGCTTTCCGGATAACTTCTGCTTATTCTTTGACCTGGGAAATGCATTTATCACTTTTTCAAAAAGAGATCTTTTTTCCATTAATGAATTAAGCGCTTCTGTTGATTTACTCTCTTTTTCAATATGAACAACACCCAATTTCCTAAGTTTTTCAAGCGCGTCTTCTCTGGCTGAGTCAAGAATTACAAGAGAAACTTTTTTCATTTTTACTATCATAACTATGACACCTTTACCAGCTTATTCTTGGCAATTTTACCGCGCACAACACTTGCAGTCTGCTGGTCGCCAAGGTATATCTGTATTTTCCTAATATTTTCTTTTGTTTCAGGTATTTTTACTTTTTCAAAAAGATTAACTCGCTGAGTAGTTACCCTTAATTCAACACCTAAAAGTTCAATCTGTTTTTCAAGTACCTTTACTTCTTCATCAAAAGCAAGCAACTTTGAAACTTTTTCAACTGCTGCATCTACCCACAGCGGTTTTTCATAAAGATCATATTCAGGCAGGTCAAACGATATTCCCTTAAATATTGGAATATCAACACCGGCAATATTACCACTTTCGGTTTCAACAGATTTAACTTTCAAAAGGTTCTCAAAATCAACTTTTTCGCTAAAAACATCAACCCAGGAATTAATTTCAGCTTGAAATTTATCCCTCTCATCTTTTTTCTCTTTAAGCGCTGTTTCAACTTGTCTTATTACAAGCTGGAGCTGCTGCTTTTTAAGTATAAGAGTAGGCAGATATCTTTTATACCTTTTTAAGCTATCTTTCTGTTTCTTTTGCTCATTCTTAGTAAGTTTGATTTTTGCCATTTTATCTCTAATCCTTATTTGTCAACGTAACGAGTGCCGCTGGCAACCCCGATGAAAATCGCAGACAAACAAAAGGGTTAATATCCCGCTGCTTGCAGCGAAACACGCGCCAACGGCGCGGAATGCAGGGCTTACCATGCAATTTAATTCCTTTTATTTAGGCCAGAACTGGTTTAACAGCTCTGATCTCATTCCTGTTTCCTCAGGACTAAAACACATTGCAAGAATTTCCCAGCCTTTATCAAGAGCTTTCTCAAGCGGGATATTTACCGAAAGATCCATAAGTTCTTTCTCAAATACTTCACCATACTTAAGAAGCTTAGTATCCCAAGCCGACATTCTAAAACCCATTGATTTCTTTTCAATTGTTTCTTTATATGCAGCATAAAGTTTTATCATACCGTCCATAAGAGACCTGTGGTCCTCTCTGGTATCTTTATTTACCTGCTGTTTAAGTCTTGAAAGAGATCCAAAAGGCTCAATTCTTCCGCCTTTAAGATAAAACTGACCTTCTGTAATATATCCTGTGTTATCTGGTACAGGGTGAGTTACGTCATCGCCGGGCATTGTTGTAACAGCCAGAAGCGTAATAGATCCTGCGCCTTCAAAGTCAACAGCTTTTTCATATCTTGAAGCAAGCTGACTGTAAAGGTCTCCGGGGTAACCTCTGTTCGAAGGAACCTGTTCCATTGTAATAGCAATTTCTTTAAGAGCATCTGCAAAGTTTGTCATATCTGTAAGAAGTACAAGAATTTTCTTGCCTTTAAGCGCAAACTGCTCTGCAACTGCAAGCGCAACATCCGGTACAAGAAGACATTCAACTATCGGGTCAGACGCTGTATGAACAAAAAAGATTGTTCTGCTAAGAGCGCCGCCTTCTTCAAGAGTATCCTTAAAGAAAAGGTAGTCATCATACTTAAGACCCATTCCGCCAAGAATAATCATGTCAACTTCTGCCTGCATCGCTATACGAGCAAGAAGTTCGTTATATGGCTCTCCTGAAGATGAAAAAATAGGAAGCTTCTGGGATTCTACAAGAGAATTAAACACATCAATCATAGGAATACCGGTTCTTACCATATTTTTTGGAATGATTCTTTTTGCCGGATTAACAGAAGGACCGCCAATTTCTATCATATTTTCATAAAGACCGGGCCCATTATCTCTTGGTACACCGCTGCCGGTAAAAATACGACCCAAAAGATTGTCTGATACAGATATCTGCATTGAATGACCAAGAAAGCGTACTTCATCATTTGTAGAAACACCCCTTCCGCCCGCAAAAACCTGAAGAGAAACTTTATCATCACTTAATTTAATTACCTGAGCAAAGGATTTTCCATGAGCTGAAGTTACTTCTGCAAGCTCATCGTACTTTACCCCTTCTGCGGAAACTGTAATTACGTTTCCTGCTATTGATTCTATTTTACTATAAACTTTTCGCATTCTCTTTAGCCCCTCTTACTTTGAAGTTCCCAGCAAAGCTGCTGCATTTTCCTCAAGCCCTATTTGCTTGGCGGAAAGCATATCTACAAGTTCCTTTTCCTTTGCCTTGAATTCAGGGGTTTCCCATCCTGTTCCATTATAATCAAGGAAAAGCTGTCTTAGCTGGTTAAAATACTGTCTTGCCTCTTCTTTTGTCTGGAAATTAAAAATTGCTCCAAGAATCTTAAATATTATTTCAAAGATATGTATCTGCCTTATAACTAAAACAGAGTTATCAATCTGATCAAAAGAGTTCTGCTGCATATAAACAGCATCAAGAAAATCACTTTTGAGAAATGTAATATAGTCTTCTGTGCTTGTTCCTTCTTCACCGACAACTTTCATCATCTGTGCAACATCGTTTCCTTTGAAAAGAACTTTTCTTGCATATTCTACTTTTGCGATGTCAAGAGAAGTTTTATATTTACTCCAGCTTGCAAGCGGGTCTATCGCAGGATACTTTCTTGCATCTGACCTTTCTCTTGAAAGTCCGTGGAAAGCGCCTACTACTTTAAGCGTTGCCTGAGTAACAGGCTCTTCAAAGTTACCGCCTGCAGGGCTTACTGTTCCGCCGATTGTTACAGAACCTTTTTTGCCGTTCTTAAGTTTTACAATACCTGCTCTTTCATAAAAAGATGCAATAACAGATTCAAGATATGCTGGGAAAGCTTCTTCACCCGGGATTTCTTCAAGACGACCAGACATTTCTCTCATCGCCTGCGCCCATCTAGATGTTGAGTCTGCAAGAAGAAGAATATCCATACCCATCTGGCGATAATACTCTGCAAGAGTTACTGCTGTATAAACAGAAGCTTCTCGCGCTGCAACAGGCATCGAGCTTGTATTACAAATAATTATTGTTCTTTCCATAAGCGAACGGCCTGTTCTTGGGTCAATAAGCTCAGGAAACTCTTTTAGAGTCTCAACAACTTCTCCGGCTCTCTCTCCGCACGCAGCAATGATTACGATATCAACTTCCGCGTTTCGGCTTGTTATCTGCTGCAAAACCGTTTTTCCCGCACCAAATGGACCCGGCGTACAAAATGTACCGCCCTTTGCAACAGGGAAAAATGTATCTATAAGTCTTAACCTTGTTACCATTGGATCAACCGGCTTTAGTCTTTCCGTATAAGCATCAATTCCTCGTTTTACAGGCCACTGAAACTTCATTGTAAGCGGAAATACTTTGCCTTTTGAGTCTTCTACTTCAGCGATTTTTTCATCTACTGTGTAAGCGCCTTTTTCTGCAATCCACTTAACCTTATATGTGTCATACATATTAAAAGGAAGCATAATCTGATGGCTGTACATTCCTTCAGGAACAGAACCAAGAGAATCTCCCCTAACAACTGTATCTCCTACTTTTGCAGTAGGTGTAAAATCCCATTTTTTATCCGGCAAAGGATTTAAATAAATACCTCGCTTAAGAAAGAAACCTTCCTGTTCCGCAAGCTGCGGAAGAGGGTTTTGAAGACCATCATAAACTTGTCCCAAAAGTCCGGGACCCAAAGTTACGGCAAGCATATTTTCCGTAAGCTCTACCTTATCTCCAATTCCAATGCCGCGGGTCATTTCAAAGACCTGCAAGTCTGCTCTATTACCTTTTATCCTGATAACTTCCGCTTTAAGACTGTTTTTTCCTTCCGGTGTGGTTATTTGAACATAACCTACTTCGTTTTGGAGAACTTCGCCTTGAAACTCAATTGTTACCATGTTGCCGTTTACTCCGACAACCTTACCACTTCCTTTTATATCCGCCATATAATACCCCTACAACAAATATTCCTCATCACATTTTTTTATTCTTCGAAAAATACAAACATCTTACGTTTGCAAAGATGCTTGCAAAGATATACCAATTATTTTATCTAACTATTTTACTGAGCCATGCCTTTCTCAAGAACAGCTGCATAAATCTCTGTAAAAGCAGTTTTTCCTTTTTCCTTATCTATTTCCAACTTTCTTTGTAATACCTGCAGTTTTAAAAAATAGATAATCAGCTTGCTAAGATTAAAGTAATTTCCTGCTTCAAGCAACTCAAGATATTCCCATCGCGCTTTGTTTATAACCAATTCAGCATCAAGCGGACTCGCTGCCTGAAACGCCTCGCGCGCAACTTCAGAAACACCTACTTCACTATCACCAACAGCAAGATATTTTTCGCTGTCCTGACTCTTTTTACTTGCTCTCATTTTAACAAGCTCGTTCCTAAGACCCCTCTCCCAACAGTTCCATCTTTCAATAGTCTTGTTTACAGATTTCTCTTCTCGCGGAACAAGGGTTGCGCTTCTTATAATCGCATAATTTGTTTCGCTAAGCACTGCCCCGCAGCAATCAAAAAAATCTGCTTCTGCCGGAGGCTTTTCCATATCGTAAGAGAGCATGGGTAGAGAAGTTACTATATAATAATACAGATTTGCCAAGGCTTAAACTCCTGTTTTGCCCTTGACCCCTTCTTCAAGAAGAGCTGATAGTCTTGGGTTTAAATATTCTGAAAGCACTTCTGCGATCCCTTCAGCCGAGAAATTATGATATGCAGAACCATCTTTTACAGACACAAGAAAACCTGCATCAAGTTGGTCAGACGGCTTTATATCAAGACCTTTTTTAATCTGATCAGCAAGTTTAGACTTTAAGCCAGCCTCTGCCTTGCCAAAATCAATTTTTGACAAAAGTATTTTAAGGTCAGATACATCTGTATTCCATGAGCCTATCAACTTTGTAATTGCTTCGCCAAGAACTTTTTCGTCCATTGAGCTTGCAACTTCTGCTTTGATTATTACATTAAAAAGATCTGTTATTTTTGACTGGAGATTTAAAACAAGGTCTCTTCCTGCTTGCCTGAGCGCATCTTTTCCGGAATTTTCAGACCTAAGTGCATCTTCTTTCGCTTTTGCAATTATCTGAGCAGCTTCTTTTTTCGCTTTTTCTTCGATTTCCTGAGCTTTCGCTTCAGCATTTTTTACTATTTCAGCAGCTTTCGCTTCAGCAACGTTTACACCATCGCTTTTAATTTTATCAATCAGTTCCTTAACTTGGACTTCCATAACCTTCCTCTTCCTTGCACAGATGAATTTATACAGTGCAATTATATCTGCTTGTAATAAAGTGTCAAGCAAATAAATTTTTTAGTAAGAAAATTATTTATTATTTATTATAACTGTTGCTCAAAATCACTATTTTTTGTGAATATAGTCGCAAAAAACTGCTTCTAACTTGCCGGCACTACAAGGTGCAGTTCAGAACTGTCTTTCGCTCCAGTACTTTGCTGCTAAATATTTTACAATTTTTCTTATTTCGTTGGCATCTATTAATATTCTTCTAAAAAATCTTGTTTTTTTACCAAAATTTATATACAGTAATTCTTAATATGAGCTCGAATTTTAGCAACAGACAACAGACAACAGACAACAGACAACAGACAACAGACAACAGACAACAGACAACAGACAACAGACAACAGACAATTTTGCGGCATAGTTTCGCTTTGCCAACCCCATAACAGCATAATTTTATATTTTTTATTTTCTCAATTTTGCAAAAATGCTTGGAAAACTCTTAACCAAGTTTTTTTATATTCGTGCTAGTTTTGCATGGAAACACAAGTTTAAGGAGTTTTAGTATGGATTTTGAACAAAAAATTGCTGATGCCGTTGCTGGGCCAAAAAAGAAAAAAAGTGTGGCAAAAGAAGTCGCGAGGGCGATTGCTAAGGGCACACTTGTCGCTGGTGGTGTTTTTGCGGTTACAGGATGCGACCAAACAAAAATCATGATTGAAGAACCTGTCGAAGTCGGCACATGGGACCACAAAACCGACCAACAGGCAGAAGAAGAACTTGCGCGATTAATCCGCGACGATTGGAATATAGGTGCTCCTGGTCACCTTGCTCATGATAAAACTCGTGCTAGAGTAATTGCAGAGGGTATTGCACCAAGTACCCCTGAGTTCCGAGTACGCATGAGAGAGGTCCATCTTGAAAATAAAGCAGAAAAAATCCGAGGGAAAATGCCGAATAGAAATGTTGTTGTGGAGGGTCCACTTCTCCAGACCAACGCAGGTTCTATTGCACTTACTCCCCAAGATGTTGATGTATCTATAGAGAGTGTAAATAATGCACGGTTTGGAAGTAACACTCTAAAAAAACTTGGTCCAACGCAACCAGTTGGTTCTCAATCTAAGACAGAATTCACTATCGACCAACGAACACGATAATCAAAAAAAATAAATCCCCGAAAGGGGATTTTTTAGTTGACAAATTATTGAAAGTAGTGTATATAACAGGTATGGGGGGATAAACAAAAAATCATTTTTGTTTTTATATTTTTCAACATAACATCCCCCCACCCCTTACGGGGTAAAAATGTACCCCAAATCATTTGACTAATTTTAAATTAATGAGATACAATATCCCCAAGGGGGTATTTGCTTTTGGGCTTTACACCAAAGAGAATATTGACAATGCTTGGTGCGTTGGTGTTAACCATCGCCCTTGTTGCCCCATGTTTTATTATCGGTGTCCACCAAACACGCGCAATGAATTTAACTCCACTCCATAATGGAGAACGTCGCGTTGCCCAAATACACCGCCACGCATTGTTCAGCACGTACCTGGGAGATAATGGCTTAGATTTAAACGTGGCAACAAGATTAACACAGACATTGAATACTATTCGACAAGATCAAAACGTAACGAATAATGCGGCACTTACGGCACAACATTTTGCAAATTTTGTCAAAGACGATCAACCCAACGGCGCAATATATATGCAATTATTTGACACCGGAGTATTTGAGGGTTTGTGGTGGCTGGCAACTTCGTCAACCTAGAACGTTTTCTGCAAAAAAACGAGAAAAAATGTGGAAGCACTGATTAGAGTCAAATTTAATCAGTGCTTCCACAGGTAAAGGAGCATCATTTGGCAAAAAAGATCAATACAAAAAAAGCTACGCCGGCAAAAGCTGCGCAAAAAGAAGTTGATGCGGAACGAGAACCTCTGATCAAAGAACTGCGAAGCCTTATTCCCAAGCTTGATTCTCCCGGGCTGGCCTTTCTTGCGAAACAGGCGCGGGTACTCCTTTACAATATACAAGTGGAAGAACTAAACAAGGCTGCCAAAGCCGTTAATGTTGCTTCAAAACATTCGAATTCTATTGCAAAAAAATCATCTGTCCGGGAAAAGCCTAATTCCGCAAAAGAAAGCATGAGTATTCAGGGAACCAAAAACAACAGCAATTACTTCCTTCGATACCAGAATAAAAGCAGCATATTTTCCAGAGAAGAAATGACCAGTATTGTAAAAATAGCAAACGGCAAAGGAACGGACCTTGAAATCCGGAGCCGGCTTTATAACTGGTTCGACCGGGAACGGAAAGATATTTTAGCCGCGATCCCAATAACCGATAAATTCGATGATCAGCTTAAAATACTGGTAACAGTAATAAAAAAAACTTTTAAACTGCACGCCAGCGACTGACAAACAGTACACGCAAAGTCGCTTACTCTAATGGTTCAATATGAATAGTTGCGGCCATATCAAATTTTTCCTCGATCATATTTTCAACAGCAGTCGCTATTTTATGCCCATATTCTATGCTTTTATTCCCATCGAGCATTATGTGCAAAGTTAATTCTTTTTGCGAAACATAGTTATGTAAATGAACATGATGGATTTTTAAATCTTCTTTATATATTTTTTTTACTTCTTCGTTTATTTTGTTAATTAAATCCTGCTTGGGTTCTTCGCCCAATAATTTCGAAATTGACTCTTTTAGAATTTTAAAAGCTGCATAAAATATCGCAAGCGCGCAAAAAATTCCCAAAACACTGTCCATCCACCACAAATCTGTTACAAATTTCGAAATCACGATACCTGCCAATACAACTATTGAGGACAACGAGTCTGATCTGTGATGCCACCCATCTGCTGTTACAACTGCATTATCAGTTTTTCTGCCTATATAAAATGCAATTTGCGTCAATATTTCTTTTACAACTATTGATGCTGCGGTTACTACGATTGCGAGGGTTCCAAATACAATGCCTTCTCTGTCGTTAAGTCTTTCTATTGACCTCATAAAAAACTCATAAGCAATAATTCCTAAAATAAAGGCAATAAAAATTGCGGAAATATGTTCCCAGCGTCCGTGCCCAAAGGGGTGTTCCTTATCTGCCTTTTTTGTTTGCAGTTTTACGGAAAATGCGACAAATACTGATGTCAACGCGTCGGAGAGCGTATGCCATGCATCTGCGATTAAAGCAATTGACCCTGTAATTAGCCCAACCCAAAATTTTACTCCAAACAGAATGGCATTTACAACAACAGATAAAACACCTGCAAAAACTTGTGCTTTTGCCTTATTCATGCTTTTTATTACCCCCTTCTTCTAACCAGCATTCCATTAGCTATTATAATAGTATATAATAACTACTGGAAGTGGAGCAGATTGTTTTGCACGAAATATTTTCATTCAAAAAGATGAAACACGAAGACAAAAAATGGATAAAAAAACGCCTTGGCGAAAGCAATTATAATGGCTGCGAATATTGCTTCGGCAATCTTTTTATATGGGATAGCACATATAATCAGGAAGTTGCGGACTACAAGGGTTTTCTTATTGCAAAAGCCCTGGTTGAAAACCGTGTTGGTTTTCTTTTTCCTGCCGGCAGCGGAGATTTAAAGCAAGTCATATCTGATTTAGCTGCCTACTGCGCCAACAGCGGGTATCCATTAACATTTGGGAATATCACAAACGACCACAAGGCTGTGTTGGACGATTTGTTTCCTGGCGCTTTTTTTTACACCGAAAACAGGGATGCAAGCGACTATATTTATTTGCGCGAAAACCTCGCGATTCTCGCAGGCAAAAAATATCATGCCAAGCGTAATCACATTGCACGTTTTAAGGATAATCCTGATTGGGTTTACGAACCTATTACCGCTAAAAACCTGGACGAGTGCTATGAAATGAGCATGGAGTGGCATAAAAAATACAGAGAAGTTGAAGATTATGAATCTTATCAAAACGAGCTTAATGCAATACGTTTGGCATTTGAGCATTTCCTTGAGCTTGAATTTGACGGCGGGCTGATTCGGCTTAATGGTTCTATTGCAGCGCTTACGATGGGCGAGCAGCTTAACTCCGACACTTATGTTATTCACATTGAAAAAGCGCTGCCGCATATACAAGGCGCTTATGCTATTATCAACCAGCAATTTGCACAACGCGTTCCGGAGTTTATAAAGTATATTAATCGCGAAGATGACCTAGGAAACGAAGGTCTGCGCCGCTCAAAACTCTCCTATCATCCGGAAATATTACTCACAAAATTTGACGCAACCCTAAAACCGACTATCGCGCCTAAAATGCCTTAAAAACATACCCAAGTATGTTTTGCGGATATTGCGGCAGCGCTATAGTGCTACGGCAAAAACCTGTAGCCAGCGCCCCAGACTGTTTGCAGGTACACGGGATTTGCAGGGTTTTTCTCAATTTTTTCCCGCAGCCGGTTAATATGTACAGCAACGGTTTTTAGGTCGCCGTACATATCTTCGCCCCAAATCCTGTCATAAATTTGCTCTTTGCTAAAAACCATTTCTGGATTGGAAGCAAGAAAACAAAGCAGCTCATATTCCTTGTGCGTAAGCACTATTTCATTTTCACTTACAAAAACCCTGCGGGCGTCATTGTTAATTCTCAGCCAGCCAAAATCAATTTCATCGGTTTTTAATTGATGACCCGAATTTTGGGTAAGCCGTTGAAAGCGGGCAATGTGGGATTTTACCCGCGCAACAAGTTCTGTAGGAGAAAACGGTTTTATTACATAATCATCTGCGCCAAAACCAAGACCGCGCACTTTATCCCTCTCTTCTTTTTGTGCAGTAACCATAAAAATTGGTATATTAATTTTTTCCCGAATCTCCCGGCAAATTGTTATACCGTCTTTTCCGGGAAGCATAAGATCTAGAATAATGAGTGAAAAGCCGCCTGCCAGAGCAAGCTTTTGGCCTTCTAAACCGTTACTGGCAACAACAACTTCAAAGCCATTGATTTCCAGAAAATCTTTTTCAATGGCTGCAATTTCCCTGTCATCTTCTATAATTAAAATCTTCTCTTTTTTCCCGGGCATTAATAAGCTCCTTCCTGCATGCGCGGCAGCTTGATTGCAATGGTAAGCCCTTCGTTGGCAGGCAGTTCCGCGTGTATGCTACCGCCCATACGTTCAATTATTTTTGCATTAATCGCAAGTCCCAAGCCGGAGCCTTTCTTGTTGCGGGAAGGATCTGTGCGAAAGAAAACATCAAACAGTTTTGGCAGCATCTCTGGCTGCACGCCCGGCCCATCATCAGTTAAACGCATCAGGACAAAATCTTTCTCTACAGCAATGCTTATTTCCATTTGCCCCTGCTCTTTTGTTTTGTACTTTACGCTGTTTTCCAGAATATTTATAATCACATTTCGCAGCATGAGTACATCTGCAGAAACATAAACACTCTCATGCTTTTCAGTAAATTTTATGCCAAGCCCGCGGGAAGCATACTCATACAAAGAGTCTTCGATTATATCATAAATAGCAGCGCTAATATCAACGCAGCGTAAGTTAAGGGAAAAATCGTCCATTTCCAGTTTTGAGAAAAGAAACAACTGTTCTATGATATGCTCCAAATCTGCGGTTTTGTTTTTGACTATTGCAAAATATTCTTCCTTCATCTCCGGCGTAGAAGCAACTCCTGTTTCAATTCCTTCGATGTACCCCTTTATTGAAGTTAAGGGCGTACGAAGGTCGTGCGATATGCCTGCAATAAGTTCCCTTCGTGCTGCTTCGTTTTTTTTCTGCTGCGCAGTAGATGCTTCCAGCCTAGCTGCCATTCCGTCAAATGCTTCGCAAACAGGGCGGAATTCATCAATGCCTTTATAGTCAATACGGTACGCAAGATTATTGGCATGAATCTGCCGTACGCCTTCGTTAAGCGGCTCCAGCGGCTTAACAATACGCTGTGTCATGCGGTGAGTAACAATATTGTTAACAATGCTGACAACAATTACAAAAAGAGCTATAAGCAGAATTGTCATTGCCATGTGCATATCGCGGGTATAAGTCTCGTGGATAGCTGCCACAGCTTCCGGGTTAGGTCTCCAAACTCCATACACAAGAAACATTACTATGCGGGCAGAAAGTACAAATGCCCCAAGCGATATAAGAAGCATACGAAAATTCGAAAAAAAGAGACTGCGTTTTATACTCATGCGATTATGATACATAACTTACACTTCTGTGACAATGGTTCCAAAGGGAATACTAAGTTCCCTCTCCAGCTCCAGAATTACTGTAAGCATATTAAGCGGCGCTGTGCAGTCCGCAAATTGTCGCGGGGCAAATTAAGGGTCTGCAAATCCACAACACCTTGTCTGTATGCCTCTGTCCGCATTCTAAGCACTTCTTCTGCCAGCGCAATATTGAGGTTCACGGTTCCCACTGTTTCTTCGGATCGCTCAATATCCCGTAAAAGTTTCTGCACAGTATTGCGATGATTTATCGAAGCTTCTGTCAAAAGAGTGCGCTGCTTTACAATAGCATCATCCAACGAATTAACCTGCTCTCTTGCAGATGACTACGGAAGATAATTATCCGGCCTAACTAAAAGCGCTATTGTAAACTGTCTGTTTGGATCCTTCCATAGGCTCTGCAAGTTCTGCATTTGCTTTTAGCAAAAGAATTTGGTAAACTTAATCAACCTTAAACTTTGAAACTTCCTTTGCCAGAATATTAATCTTCTCCAGGTTTTTGCCGCTTATTTCGTTTACATGGTTAATAGCAACATTCATCTGACTCGCACCGGCTGCCATTTCATTCATACCTCCGGTGATCTCCTGAGTTACCTGCTCAAGGTTTTTGCTCTCCTGAATTACTTCCCTTGCCCCTTGAAGCATTTCATTCGAGCCGCTGCTTACCTGCCGGGTAATTTCGTTAAGCATGGAGACAGATTCAAGAAGCTGCTTACTTCCTTCTCCCTGTTCTTCCATAGCATTGCGGATATTATCTTCCTGTTCCGCCACGATTTTGACGCTTGAATCAATTGCCTCGAATCTGGTTAGCACATTCTCTGTAGAATTTGTGATTTTGTCGATAGATGTTTTCATCTTTTTCAAAACTATACTGATGGTTTTGGATTGCTCGCCCGCACTCTCTGCCAGCTTGCGAATCTCTTCGGCAACAACAGCAAAGCCTCTGCCTGCCTCGCCTGCGTGAGCCGCTTCTATGGCTGCGTTCATCGAAAGCAAGTTGGTTTGGCTGGCAATATTTTTCATTACTGCGTTGATTTCCAAAAGACCTTCGGATTCTTTGGCAATCTCCTTGATGTCTATTGCCACCTCAGAAAGACCTGTGCGCCCCATCTCCGATGCTTTAAGTAGATCCTGCACATTGTCGGCATTTTTGATCAATGTCTGGGTAACGGACTGGATATTAGCCAACATCTCTTCTATGGCTGACGAGGACTGGGATACGCTGAGAGTCTGGCTTTCAACATGTTCGTTCAGCTTATTAATGTTACCCGACACCTGCTCCATGGTTGCATTGGTCTCGGTAACACTGGCGCTCTGATTGATGATTTTGCCCGTAATGCTCTGAATATTGGCAGTAATTTCGTTGTTGGCTGCGGCAGTTTCTGTCATATTGCTGGCAAGATCATCACCAATTTGAGAGAGCGCGCCGGCTTCCTTTTTGATGATAACAATCAAATTTTTTATTTTTTCCAGAGTCATATTAAAATAATGAGCCATATCGCCGATTTCATCATTGCTGGGAGACTTAAGCTGCCTGGTTAGATCTCCTTCGCCCTCAGATATTTCTTTGAGCATGTCTACTGCGGACTTAATGGGCTTAACCAGCATGAACTTTGCGCTGAGGCTGTTTAATAGTATGGCCAGAAGTAAAATTATGCCGGCAATAATGGCAATCTGACCAATTACATGAGCCGAATTTTTTCTGATAATATCCTGAAGGGTTTCCATCTCTATACCAATAAATGAAATCCCTATAACATCTCTGGTGCCGGGTTCGAAAATCGGCTGGTAAGCAGCTTCATAATACCTGCCCAAAATGGAAGCAGGTCCCAGAAAACTCCTGCCTGCCCGTATCGCCGCATAGGCTTCACCATCCCTTGCCAAAAGGGTATTAACCACTCGGTTTCCCTGTTCGTCAATTATACAGGTGCTGATCCTCCTAAAATCATCACCATCCCGGACAAAAATTGTTGATACTACGCCAAGGTTTGATGCTATACGGTCTGTAACTTCATATCTATAGTGAATTGATTCACCTCGTTCATCCACCAGGTGACCATCTACCAAACGCAAATTGCCGTAATAATGAGCGACCATATATTCAAAAGACGAAATATCACCCCTTAGCTTGCTTTCCGCTATGACAAGCGCAGTTCTCAGACTGAATGTTTGCACAGTGAAGACAGCGAAAACCGCAAGCACCAAAACAGCCAGGAGTACGAAAAAAGAAGATATTCCCGCCATTTTAATAAGTAAACTTAATCGCAAATTGTTTGCATTGGACCTGACAGCCATATTTATTCTCCTTAAAAATCACAATACTCTGCCCGCAAGCAGATGCTTAATCGAAAAACTAAAACAAAGGGTATTATACGCATAATACCCTTTGTTTACTCACTCGCTCTGTCACACCCGCAAGGGGTACTTTGTGTGCAAGCAAAGCTTGCCCGCGACTTTCGCTCCATTCGGAAATAATAGCCAGAGAAAGCGATTGGCTTTCTTTAATCACTTAATTTTGGTAGTTCTCAGCAAGTATCATTATTTAATAATATATTATCAGTATATTCCGTTAATTGTCAAGAAAAAAATCCTTTCGCTTTAATCTCATCTGCGATATATTGGAAAATTCAAATTAATTTTCAGTAATTATCCCCTTCTTTTTGCCGAAAAACAACGAGTACAACACAGGTATAAAAATAAGCAGATAACCAAGTCTGCCGAACGCCATAAGGGCAATAGGCGCCGTAATGCCGAGGAGCTGCCCGGAGCAAATGCCATCGCAGAGAACCTAAGCATGGCTGTAAGAGCAGTCATCATTATCTGGCGAAAGCGAACAACGCCGGCCTCAAGACAGGCATCCCTTGTGTTCCATCCTTTGCGAACAAGCTGATTAGTATAATCCACAAGAAGGACGCCGCTGTTCGTTACCAACCCGATAAGCATTACAATACCTATAACGATAAACGCAGTTATTGGCTGCTTCATGTGAGTGGTGTAACAACAGTTTGGGCATCATTCAGTTGATACACATTAAGAATTATTTAAGAGCCGGCAATTCTTGCTGCTCTTAAACTAATCATTTATCCCCAGCAAAAACAGGCGCACTTGGGATAAAAAGTAGTTGCGTACCCATATATGATAGACCATCCACAAAATTATTCGGCGTAAGCATACCTGAAAAATTGATAATAAATAATAATTGACATAACAATTGTAATGTTTAACAATTGTATAAAGGAAATCTGATGAAAAAAATCCTTGTTTTTTGTTTGATAATACTATTTTTTAGCTGCACAAATATAAGGCAGCAAAGTGATTTATCTGAG
>WQTU01000092.1 GCA_009786125.1 Spirochaetota bacterium | reverse complement strand
GAGGAGTATTCGCTGCGTGTTGTTGATTCTCTTATAAATTACGGCAAGGGGCTTAATCTTACGTTTGGGGCGCGGGACGGGATTATAAATCATTGCGGAGAAATTTTCGAGCAGTATTACAAGCCGGATTTTACGGTGAAGGATTTGTCTGCGCTTAAGGCAAGGTCGGCGTATCCGGCAACGTGGGAAGGGGTTGTTGTAAGGGTTTCCGACAGGCTGGCGTATCTTGGCAGAGACCTGGAAGATGCTATTCTGTTGAATGTAATTAAAAAGGAAGATATTCCCGCAATTGTAATAGAGACACTTGGGATAACGAACAGCAGTATAATAAATACCTTTGTAAAAGATGTAATAAGACACGCAAAGGCTAATAACGAAATAGGTTTTTCGGATAAAGTTTTCGAGGCTATGTTGGCGCTTAAGGATTTTAACTATAAGTTTATTTACCGCAGTAATACTTTGGAAGATTTTCATCATTTTATTGAAAGAATTTTGAAAACCTTGTGGAGCTATCTTGGAGATATTTTTTCTAAGTATGGATATGAATATGGTAAGTATCAGACAGAAAAAACCATGCTTGCGTCGCGGTTTTGCGGGTATCTGGAAAAGATGGAGCATTTTTACAAAAATGTTGAGATGTCGGATAACAATGTTGTGCTTGATTATATTGCGGGAATGACGGATGACTATGCTCTTGACTGCGTGTCGGAGCTTTATCTGCCGGGAAAGTTTTTTTATAACTTTTACAATTAGTGGAAAGCAGCCAATTTCATGCAACACTTAGTATTGTTTTTAGGCGGTAATTTACATGAAAAGATTTGTGTTGCTAATTTTGTCAATATGTTTCTTTAGTTTTCCAGTAAAAAATGCCGAATCGGAAGAAAGACTTTTTGGTTGGGTTCTTTCAAATATTTGGGTTTACTATGATGCTTCGCAAAACAGAGTAAGTGCAGATATTGATATATTGCATTTTAACTGGCTTTTTAACAACAGATTTTTAATAGGTTAATGCAATTACAATTCATGGCTCTCATGAGGGTGATGAAGTATTTATGAATACACTGTTGCCATTGGAATTAGCATTTGTTCCATTTATTTATAGTATAAGCCGAAACCATCATTTGGGAATTTCGATTAATAGTAAGATGGGATGGCAGTTACTGCATCATAACAATATTGATAAAACGGATCACAGATTTATAGGTTCGATAGGCGCACAGCTATTTTTAAAATTTAATCAACCTGGCAGAACTTATTTTTACCGTTATTTATCACTATTCGCTGATTATAATATTTACGGAGAATTCAGAGCAGGGATTGGTGTAGGTATAAGTTTGCAAACTGCTTTATCAGGACTTTTAGCATTATTATTATCATTAGCTATGGAATGATTCTTTCAAACAATATAAAAAATGACGCAGGACCTACACAAAGAAAGAACGAGGTAAAGTCCATCAAAAAGAACTAAGGAAGCACTAATTAAATTTGACTCTAATCAGTGTTTCCATAGTCTTTCTCGTTTTCCCTTGGAAAACTGCGGCATGGATGCCGCAAAACGTGCAAAGCGAGCGCAGGGCAGTGCGAAATATTTTGAGCAAAATTGATTTCCAGTATTTGGTATGATTTTTTTATATATTACCAATAATATTTATGTATTTGGAGAAAAAAAAAGATAAGATACTGATAAAAGCAATCATAGTACAGAACGCGAGAGGAGGGCTTGTTTGAAATTTATTTTGGAAGATAAATATAAGGCTGCGGAATCCCCCGCGGCATCTTTGCCGGCTAAAAAAGGGTTCTGGTTTATATTCGACAAGGGCAATATGCTTTCTTTTCCCAAAAAGGATAATAAAACGACGGAGGGTGCAAAGTCCCGGCTTTACGCAGGGGAAGTCCGATGCAAGTCGGGAAGCCCTACCGGCTATGGCGGTACGCAAGGCTCGCAGCAGGCTGCTGAGCATACACGGGAAGTGCCGGAGCTTGTTTCACCTTTGGATATTGGCATTGTAACCACGCCCCCGGTTTGCTTTGGCACACTGGATGGAACAGAATGCTGGGCTGCGGAAGTCGCAGCAGGAAGTTGCGTTTTGCCCTGCGGCATTGCGAAGCAGGCCGCAGTGAAGGGCAAGACTGCCGGTGCAGAGCAAGCTGCGGGGGGAGCGCAGGGTGCAGCAGCAGTTGGGAAACCAGGCTCCGCAGCCGAAGGCGGGGGGAATCATCAGTCTTTAGAATTTAAGAACTTGCGCGATCTTATTTTTTCTTTGGGAGATGAGTTTTTTGCAATAGCAGCCAGAGCGTTTCAGGTAATCAAGTGGTATAATGGCACGAAATATTGTTCTGCGTGCAGCGCAGAACTTAAAGATTCAGAAACTGAGCGAGCGAAAATCTGCACGAAATGCGCGAAGATATTTTATCCTGTAATTGCACCTGCCATAATTGTTGCTGTTACGCGAGGAAACAAGCTGCTTCTGGCGCATAATAATGCGTATCCGGATCCCAACAGGTACAGCATAATTGCCGGGTTTGTAGAATTGGGCGAGTCGTTTGAACAGGCGGTTGCAAGGGAAGTTGAAGAGGAAGTGAGCATAAAAGTCAAAAATATAAAATATTTTGGCAGCCAGAGCTGGCCTTTTCCCCACACCTTAATGGTTGGTTTTACTGCTGAATATGAGTCCGGAGAAATTAAGGTTGATGGAGTTGAAATTGGGAAAGCTGACTGGTTTGAGGCTTCGAATTTTCCAACGATCCCCGGATATGGCAGCATAAGCAGGATGCTTATAGATAATTTTGTGGCGAATAATTCATGATCTAATTTTTTTGTTAAGACATTTATTTGTCGACGTAGCGAGAGTCGCGGGCGTGCTTGCACGCACATGACCGAGCAAGGAGACAAACAAGAGGTATTAAACAGCAAGGCTTGCCTTGCTGTTTAATACCTCTTATAATATGAAAAATGAGTGAAGCAGGCAAAACAGAGTACCTAATCTATCCTTGGAAAAAGCAGAACCCGGCTGAAACTGTTCAAATAGAACGCGGGGAAGGAATATTTTTTTGGGATACAAATGGAAAAAGATATTATGATATGTCTTCCCAGCTTCTAAACATGAACCTTGGGTTTGGAAATAAAGAGATAATTTCTGCTATACAACATCAGACCGAAAAGCTTGCATATATTTCTCCGAAGTTTGCAACAGATGTAAGTGCAAAGCTGGCGGAAATAATTATCAAAGAGATAATGCCCGCCAATATGGGAAAAATATTTTTTACAGTATCGGGCGCGGATGCAAACGAGCACGCGATAAAAATTGCGCGAAGCGTAACAGGCAGGCACAAAATCATGAGCAGGTACAGATCGTATCATGGTTCTACAATGGGCGCCTCGATTCTTACAGGCGAGGCACGGGGTTTTTTGTCTGCGCAGGATATTCCGGGTTTTATCAAAATTTTTACTCCATACCCGTACCGCGAGCTGGATAATTTTAGATATGAAGAAGAGATGACATCGTTTTATTTACAGAAGCTCGAAGAGCAGATTCTCTACGAGGGCAGGGATAAAGTTGCTGCAATTTTTCTCGAAACTATTCCGGGAACTAACGGCGTACTTATTCCGCCGAAAGGGTATCTCGAAGGGATGCGGGAAATTTGCACCAGATATGGAATACTGATGGTTTGCGATGAAATTATGACCGGCTGGTGCAGAACCGGCGAGTGGTTTTCTTTTACGCACTGGAACATTGAGCCGGATATTGTAACTTTTGCAAAAGGTATTACCTGCGGATATGTGCCGTTAGGCGGCGTTATTGTTAGCAAAGAGATTGCGGATTTTTACAATAGCAGCAACTTTGTAAGCGGGCTAACGTATGGCGCGCACCCGGTTGGCTGTGCTGCTGGTTTAGCTGCAATCGAAGTTTACAGAAAATATAATATCCTTGATAATGTAAGAAAAATGGAGCCGGTGTTAAAAGAATCTCTTGAAGCCTTAAAGGAAAAACATGAATGTCTTGGCGATGTGAGGGTAAAGGGTCTTTTGGGCATGATAGAGCTGGTTAAGGATAAAAAAAACCGCGAGCCAATTGTGCCGTACAACGAAGATAAAAATAGAATTGTGCCAAGAATAACAGGCAGATTATTTGCAGAAGGCTTTTCGACATATTGCCATGAGAATATGATTTCGGTTTCTCCGCCATTGATAATTGATAAGGAATCTATAATTGATGCTGTAAAAATATTGGATAATGTACTGTCGCGGGTTGATAGCGGGGGTTTGCGTGAATAATAGAGACCAGCCAAAAAGCATGGCAATATTCCGCCGTAAAGTCCTTTAGCCTTGATTAAGCTTCCCGCACTTCTGTTGCGATTTGATTTGAAAATAAATATATATCATCGCGAGCAGCTAATCCGCGCAAGGGATAGAGCGGACTGCAACAGGACATTGCATCCTGCGTCAGCGGCAAGGATGTAGCGATAGCGACCAAGGGCAAGCGCAGGAAATCCCGGAGAAATTGCGCAGGAATTGCTTGCAATTTCGAGGAATTGGTGGTGCGCCTAGCAGAAATTCTTGGAACAAAGGTAAATTTATATTAAAAGCTTCGAGGTACGGCTTCGCCTAAGCCCCATGCGCCCAAAAGAAGAAAGAATGAAATATGGGGATTTTCTGCAAGTTTAGCTTTTTAAAATTTGATTTTATTCTGCTTTGTGTTATATTTAATGTATGGAAATTATAGAGATTGCTGAATCGCTTATAGGGAAGGGTTTATATACTGATGCAAAGGATCTTCTGAATAAGCTACTGGAAGATGAGCCAGATAACAACGAAGCAGTATGTCTCATAGGAATTGCGCTCACGGAGAGCGGGGAGAATGATAAGGCGATAAAGGCGTTGAATTATTGTCTCAGCAAAAACGAATATAATGCTGCTGCTTGGGAGGCTTTGGGGTGTGCCTGGATGAGGAAAAATATGCTGGACAAGGCGACTCACTCTCTTGAAATAGCTATAAAACTTGCGCCGGAAAACTGGTCTGTAAAGAGAAATATGGGTGTATTGAATATCCTTAAAAGGGACTATAAAAAGGCGAGGGAATTTCTGGAAGCTGCGAGGGAAAAAAAGCCTGAGGATTATAAGGCGATTTATGCATTGATATATACTTTTATTAACCTGAAAAACTATCAAAGTGCGGAAAAACTGATTTTTAAAATCCAGGAGCTTAATATTCCTCATGAGGTGAGGTCGGATGTGGAGCATCTGCTTGTTAGAATTCAGGCGAAATTGATATAAAAATTTTAAACTTTGTGAAGGTCGCAGGGGGGATATTTTGAATATTCTAGTTCTGAATAGCGGGAGTTCTTCCATAAAGTATAACTTATGGGAAATGGACGAAAAAAAGCTGCTGTGCAAAGGGCTTATAGAAAAAATCGGAAAGGATGACAGTTCTATAACTTTTTCGGTTAATAATGAAAAAAAGACGATTAAGAAGAAAATTCTCAATTATATTGAGGGGATTCAATTTATTCTTGATTTGATTACGGACAAGGAGAATGGTGTTCTGGCTAGTATTAAGGAGATTAATGCTGTGGGGCACAGGATTGTTCATGGCGGGGAAAAGATAACTGAGGCTAAGCTTGTAACGCCTGAAATCAAGGAAATTATTGAAGAGAATATATCGCTGGCACCGCTGCATAATCCGCATAATCTTGAGGGGATTAAGGTAATCGAAAAAGCTCTGCCTGGGGTGCCGAATGTTGCTGTTTTTGATACTGCTTTTCATTCGACTATGCCGCCTGCATCTTATGTTTATTCTCTGCCGTATGAATTTTACGAAAAGCATAAAATCAGAAGATATGGTTTTCATGGAACGTCGCATAAATATGTTTCGCTAAGGGCCGCGGAATTGCTGAATGTGAAGCATGGGGAGTTTAACTGTATTACAGGGCACTTTGGGAATGGGTGTTCTATTACTGCGATTAAAAATGGGGTCTCTGTTGATACTACTATGGGGTTTACGCCTCTTGAGGGGCTTCCTATGGGGACGAGAGCGGGGAATATTGATCCTTCGATTGTTTTGTACATGATTCAGGAGTTGGGATATACGCCTGAGCAGGTTAGCGATATTATTAATAAGAAATCGGGTTTTCTTGGTGTTTCAGGTATTTCTTCTGATATGCGCGAAATAAGGGAGGCTTATAAAAACGGGGATGAAAAGGCGGCTCTTGCTTTGAAAATGTTTGTTCATTCGTCAAAGAAATTTATTGGGGCTATGGCGTCTGAGCTTGACGGAAGGCTGGATGCGATTATTTTTACAGGCGGGATTGCTGAGAATTCTGCTTTGACGAGGGAGATGTTTTGTCAGGGGCTTTCTGTTCTTGGGGCTTATATTGATGCGGATAAAAATAATGCTATGCAGGGGGAGGGTATTATTTCCAGAGATGATTCGCCTGTGAAAATAATGGTGGTTCCGACGAATGAGGAGCTTATGATTGCTCTGGAGACTCAGAACTTGGCTGGAGAATAAATAAATTCTTCTTTCTCTGCGTTTGCTTTTAAAAACCTTTCTGTATAGGAAACAAGGTCTGATATTGCTGCTTCAACTGTTGAATCTACTGCATAGCCGGAGGCTTTTTTATGCCCTCCGCCTCCAAATTCTCTTGCGATCTTTGCAACATTTATTTCTGCGGTTGTCCTAAGGCTTACGCTGCATTTATTTACTTCTTCTTCCCTAAATGATGCTACGATTTTTACTCCGGCAGTTCCAAGGAGTATCTGATAAAGCATGTCTTTGTCTCTGTCCATCAAGCTGTAATGTTCAAGGTCTGAGATTTTTTCATGGACTATAAGCAGCTGGTCATCGAAAAAGGTTTGTATGCGGGAGAGCATTATCCCAAGAAAGGTTCTGGATGCAAGAGATCTGTTGCCGTATACTTCATAAAAAACTTTGTTTGGAGAAACGCCGAATTCTGTTAATTTTCCTGCGAGCCGAAAAGCTTCAAAGGAATGTTCCTGGAGATGCCGGAAAAAGCCTGTATCTGTACTAAGGCCGAGAAAAATCAGCTTGCTTACAAAGGCATCGGGAATATATTTGCAGACTCTCATGAGTCTGTTAATAAGTATTGTTGCTGACGGCGCTTTGCTGTCTATGAACACTGCCACGACTCCTTCGGGTACTGCATCTGAGGCTGTGTTATGGTGATCTATAATTGCAACCGGAAGAGAGGCTGCTGCTTCTGTAAACTGCGCGGTTCTCGCGAGGCTATGATGATCGATTAAAATTACTGCGCTGTTTTCTGTTATATCTTCGGGAGAGAGGTCGGATTTGCAATATTTTTCAAATTGTTTTAGTTCTCTTCGATAAAATGGCATTTGGGTATATATATGTGTTGTTTTCCCCAAAGAATTAATGAATATTGATAGTGCTATTGAACTGCATATACAATCTGCATCCGGGTCGTCGTGTCCGAAAATCAAAAAATTATCATACTTTTTAATAAAATCTATAATTAAATCCATAATTTACCGCCGTTTTGGGTATTGTATCACAAGAAGTTCATTTTGCGGTAGTCCTCCGGAAATGTAAAGCATATTATTTTGAATATAACAGTTTATTTCTGTGCGAATGCCAAAATCTTTAAAGTAAAGTCCAGGTTCGACAGAAAAACAGGAGCCGTTTGAAAGAGTTCTTTTGTCCGGGAACTCAACGGAATCGAGATTTGTTCCATATCCGTGGAGTTCTATGTCAATTGCGTGCCCGGTTCGGTGTTTTATCTCATTTTTATAGCCTCTGTTAAGCAGGATATTTCGGGCTTTTTTATCTGCATCAAAACCTAAAACTGTGTTGCCGGCTTCGAGGTTTTCTCTTATAAAAGCTATTACAGAATCTCTTGCTTCTTTAATTGCATTAAAACTCTTGGTGATTTCCTGCGGAGGCTCCTCGCCGGCAAACCCAACCCAGGAAATATCTGCATATACGCATTTTTCATTATCTGCCTGCTCTGCGTACTCTGTGAGTAATTTTGCCCAAATATCAAACTGGATAATGCTATTTTTTTCCAAAAAAAAGTCATTTTCTCCTGTCTTGTAATGCGGATTAGCGCTGTTTTTGCCAAAAGCCACAAGCGGAAGGGAGTCTGAAACAAGGTTGTTTTCTTCGAATTTTTCGATAATAAAGGATTGAATAGATTTTTCGGTTATTTTCTGATTTTTTTTAAAATTAATGGAGAGATAATCCCATGTTTCTTCGATTATTTTGTAGAGCAAAGCTGCTGCTTTTTCATGCGACAATATTTGCTCATTATCAAGGGTTCCGATTATTTTTTTAACAAGAGATGCAGAACTTACAATTTTTATGCCAGCTTTTTGCAAAATTGATGCTGTTCCGCTATCAAGAAAAGAGATTTGCGTAAGATCCGGGTCTGCCTGGGCTGCGAGGGTCATACCGGCGAACTGTTTTAAGATTTCTTTTAACTCCTCTTTTGAGGTATAAAAAACTGTTTTTCCTGGGTAATTTTTTAAAACATCTGGCTCAACAGAGTGGATAATTTTAATATTTTCTTTTATGTAGCCTTCTGCGCCCTTTATTATGTAAAACCAGCCTCTGCTGTTTGTTGATTTTTTGTCGATTTTAAGCACCATATCTGCAATGGGATCTCTGTGCCTGAAATTAAAAAAAAGCCACCCTGAAAGATTTTCTTCCAAAATGGCTTTTTCGACTTTGCTTATATCGATCATTAAAACCGAAAATACGGCTCTTCTATATCAAAGCTGTCGTTAAATCTGCTTGGATTTCGCAGAGTTCCCCAGCTTGGATGTGTTCTATTCTCATGCAGAAAGAGTCTTACGTGGGAAAATCCGTTTCTATCCCAAAAAATTTGCATAAACGGGAATTCCGGCCTGTTGCCATAAATAACCTCTGCCCGCCATGCAGTTACCCCGCCTTCTCGCGGAACCTGAAACCAAGAGTATGGTATATAAATTTCATGAAGTCTCATGTTTTGTTTCTGATAATGAACAATAAATCCAGTGGGGTGGTTAAAAATTCTATGAATAAAAACGGTTCTTGCATATAACTCTGATTCAGCACTGAATATATTGTAAGTAACAGTTGCAAGTATTATTAGTGAGAGTATGATTACCCATTTTTTCACGCTAATGCCTCCGCATTAAAGATTGGAAATTATTTACTTCCTTAATTATATATCTAATACAAAATAAAAATCAAGAATAAAAAAACTATACAAGCCCCAAGGTTGCCAACATTATGGCTTTTATCGTATGTTTTCTGTTTTCTGCCTGATTCCATGCCTCTGACTTATCGCCGTCAATGACATCGGCAGTTACCTCGTTGCCCTTTACTGCAGGCAGGCAGTGCATAAAAATCGTTTCCTTGCCTGTTAAGAACATAAGCTCTTTATTAACCTGATACGGTTTAAGAAGTTTTATCCTGTCTGCAAGTTTATCTTCTTCGCCCATAGATGCCCAAACATCTGTATAGATAATATCGGCACCTTGTACTGCTTTTTTAACGTCTGTCGTAATTTCTATAGCAGAACCTGATTTTTTTGTAAAATTTTTTGCAAGAGAGACTATATTTTCGCAGGGTAACAGAGGCTGCGGAGATGCAATTCGTATGTCAAGCCCTGCTTTTGAGCAGCCAATCATAAGCTCGCTGGCAACATTGTTTCTTCCGTCTCCGACATAGACAAGCTTTATCCCTTTATAAGTGTTAAAATATTCCCGCACTGTCATTATGTCTGCAAGAACCTGCGTAGGGTGAAAATCATCTGTAAGCCCATTGTAGACCGGCTTTCCCGAATATTTTACAAGAGCTTCGAGATTCGAAGTTTTATAACCGCGGTATTGAATGCAATCAAACATTCTTCCAAGAACACGGGCTGTATCTTCTATTGATTCTTTTGCTCCAAGCTGAATATCTTCGCTTGAAAGAAAAACAGGAAACCCACCTTCTTCTCCAAAAGCTGTTTCAAATGCGCACCTTGTTCTTGTTGATCTTTTTTCAAACAGCAAGGCAATGGTCATTCCCTTAAAGCGTTGGTGTCTTATGTTATTTTGTTTCTCTTTTTTAACAGCGATTGAGAGTTCTATAAGATAGTTTATTTCTTCGGGAGTATAATCTTTTAAAGATATAAGCGATCTTCCTTTTAGGTTTATAGACATCCTGTTGTTATCCCATCCTACGCTGTTTTTTGCTCAATAGCTAGAATTATTGGCTTATGTGTTCCCTGAATTACTTCTTTGTTTATTATAACTTTTTTACTTCCTTCTTTGGAAGGCAATTCGTACATAATGTCAATCATTATTGCTTCTACAATAGACCTTATTCCGCGCGCGCCTGTTTTTCTTGCAATGGCAAATTCTGCAATCTGGTCTATTGCATCTTCTGTAAATTCAAGTTCGGTATTGTCGAGTTTTAGGGACTCCCTGTACTGCTTGACTATTGCATTTTTAGGTTCTGTGATTATTCTCTTAACTTCTTCTTTTGTAAGATTTTCAAGCGCTGCTGTAATCGGAAGCCTGCCTATGAACTCAGGGATAAGCCCGAATTTTATTAAATCATCCGGGTGAAGCTTTGAATAAAGCTCAGACAATTTTTTTTCTTCCGGCGCTTTTATGTCTGCTCCGAATCCTAATGGCTGCAGGCACGTGCGGGATTCAATAATTTTATCTAAACCCACAAAAGCGCCGCCGCAGATAAAAAGTATATTCTCTGTATTTATTTTAAGCATCTCCTGATTCGGATGCTTTCTTCCGCCCTGCGGCGGCACAGATGCAACTGTTCCTTCGATAATTTTAAGCAAAGCCTGCTGCACCCCTTCGCCCGAAACATCGCGGGTAATTGAGACATTTTCGCTTTTTTTCGAAATTTTATCGATTTCATCGATATAGATAATTCCTTTTTCCGCCAAAGGTATGTTGTTGTCTGCTGCCTGGATTAGTTTTAAAAGAATATTCTCAACATCTTCGCCTACATAGCCTGCTTCTGTAAGAGTTGTTGCATCTGCGATAGTAAACGGAACATTAAGCTTTTTTGCAAGTATTTTTGCAAGAAGTGTTTTTCCAGTGCCTGTCGGACCTATTATAAGAATATTTGATTTTTCAATATCAATTTCTTTATCGAGTTTTTCTGCGTTAGCTATTCTCTTGTAGTGGCTGTAGACAGCTACAGAAAGGGTTTTTTTTGCCTCGTCCTGTCCTATAATGTATTGATCAAGAAACTCTTTAATTTCAATGGGCTTTGCGACATCATTTAAAACTAAACCATCGCCGCCTTTTCTTTCTCCTTGGCTCATTATTCTGTTGCATACAACTATACATTCGTCGCAAATATGAACGCCCGGACCGGAAATTATTTTTCTTACCATTTCTGCAGGCTTTCCGCAAAAAGAGCAAATTTGATACATATCTTTTTTATTTTTTGGCATAAGAATTATCCCCTGGTAAGTATTGAGTCTGCAAGTCCGTATTTTATGGCTTCTTCTGCTGACATATAGTAATCGCGCTCCATATCTTTTGCAATTATAGCAGCGCTTTTGTCTGTGTGCTTGGCAAAGTAGTCGATAATAAGGGTTTTTAGCCTGATGATTTCTCTTGCCTGAATATCAATATCTCTTGCCTGCCCGCGAACGCCTCCCCACGGCTGATGTATTAATACCCTGCTTGACGGAAGGCAGAATCTCTTTTTTGGTGCTCCGCATGTAAGCAGCAGGGCTGCCATTGAGCAAGCCTGACCAAGGCATATTGTTTGAACATCTGGCTTTATGTATTGTATTGTATCATATATGGCAAGCCCTGCTGTTACAGAACCGCCGGGAGAATTTATGTACAGGTTTATATCTCTTTGCGGATCCTGGGATTCGAGAAATAAAAGCTGTGCTACAACAAGATCTGCTGTTATGTCGTTTATCTCTCCGTCGAGAAAGATAATTCTGTCTTTAAGAAGACGGGAAAAAATATCATAAGATCTTTCGCCTGCGCCAGTATGTTCAATTACAATAGGCACCAGATTGTTCATTTTTTCATTCATTTTTTAACCTTATACAAGCGGATTTAATATCCCGCATTAGTTATTTAAGCTGATAAATGCAAGAAAACCAACTTTGTCTCCCTGCTTTACCACTCCATTTTCAATTAACAAATCATAAGCTTTTTGTTCGCGCAATGAATGTTTAATATATTCAGTTACATTGTTTTCTTCTATATACTTTTTAAAATCTTCTTCTGCCATTCCGCTTTTTGCAGCCTGTTTATTTATTTCATCGGCAGCTTCTTCGTCGGAAATTTCAATTTTTTCTTCTTTGGTGATTTGATTCATTATTAACTGAGCTTTTACGCTGTTTATGGCAGATGGTTTCCACTCTTCGAGAAGAGACTCTTTAGTTTTGTTTTGCGCTGCAAGAATTTGCAAAACTTTTTGCTCATCGCTGCCAACCTGATTCAGGAAATTGCTCCATGAATGGCTAAGTTCGTTTTCTATCATTGACGGCGGAACTTCCAGTGTTGATGCTGCAATTACTTTATCGAGCACTCTCCGGCGTTTTAGCTCTTTAAGCTTCATTTCGACAATGCCTTTTTGTCTTTCGTTTATATCTTTTTTTAGATCGTCAAGAGTTTTATATTTCTCGTTTATATCCTGAGCCAGGTCATCGTCTATTTTTGGCAATTGTTTTGATTTTATGCTTGTTACCTTGAGTTTTATTTTTACGCTTTTTCCTGCAAGCTCTTTGTATTCAAAGTCATCTGCGAATTTTTTCTCAATAATTTTTTCTTCGTTGAGTTTGAATCCAATAATATCATCATCAATTTTATAGTAGTTATATCCTGTTCCTACTGTAAAAGTAAAACCTTCTCTTGCTGTGCCATCGATATTTTTTTCGTTTTCATCAACTTCGGAGTAATTTATTGTAACAACATTATCTTTTTCAACAGTGCCGTCTTTTTTTTCTGTAACTACTGCATTTTGTTCTTGATATCTCTTGAGTTCGCGGTCTTCGTCTTCTTTTGTAATCTCTACTTCGGGGATTTCTATTTCAATTCCCTTATATTGTCCAAGTGTTATATCCGGATATGTTTCATACATTACTGTAAAAACGAGATCTTTCTCCAAGTCCACAGAAAAATTTTCTTCGTCCTGAAGTTTGGGCGTAAAGTGCGGAAGCGGTTTTTTTTCTACATCTTTTAATACTTCTTCCATGCCCTTTTCGACAAGGTTATAGCCTGTTTCCAGTTTAAGGCTATCGCCGAATTTTCTTTCCAATACTGCTGTTGGAACTTTTCCTTTGCGGAAACCTTTTATGTGTGCAGATTTTGCATATTTGCCTAAAAGTTCGTCATATTCTTTTTTTATTGATTCTTTTTCGATAGTGATGGATAGTTCTACGGCTGAATTTTCCAGGGCTTTTAATTCTTTACTTTTAACCACGGTGTCCCTCTTCTTTAGTTAATTAAATTTTTTTCTACAAATTTATGCATAAAATGATACCAAAAAGCAGTTTTTTTGTATATACCCTAATTTTCGTGTTTTTTAGAAGAATCTGATATTTATAGAAAAAAGCAGTAAAAAAACAAAAAAGCTGCCTTTTTAGACAGCTTTTGGCAGCAAGGTAACGCTGTTTGCTCCTTCGGGATGCTTCGCAATTCCCGATTGAATAAAACAGCGATTTCTTAGAGCGGGAGACGAGAGTCGAACTCGCGACATCCACCTTGGCAAGGTGGCGCTCTACCACTGAGCTACTCCCGCAGGAAATGCGGCTATGCGAGAGAAGGGAGTTGAACCCTTACACCTTACGGCACTAGATCCTAAGTCTAGCGTGTCTGCCAATTTCACCACTCTCGCATTAATACATATTAGCAAATACTTAGTCAATAGAAAACAGCTATTCAGCCTAATCTTTAATTTTCTGCATTGCGGAATTATTATATCTGATATTTAAAACTTGTTCAATACGATATTGTCTAAAAAGTTATTAACTACGAATTTTTCGCAAAATATATGAATCGGCTTATTTACCGACGAAGCGAGAACCGCGGACAAGCTGCCTGGCGGTCGCTTTGCGCGTGCTTTGCACGTAATACCTTTTATTACTCAATTTTCAAGGCTGCAATACCAAAATTATAAAAAATTTGTATGGTTTTCATGCAAAAAAATTTTTTTAGTCTTGAATATTAGCAAGCAATTTAATAAACTATTCCTTTATGATTCAGCTTGGTTCTAATGTTTCTTCAACTTGAATCATTTTACTTTAATTGCCAATTAGATAAAAGAGAAAGTAGGGCTTGCCCTAATTTTCGTCCTAATTACAGAAAATTATTCGCAAAAATCACTGGACGTAGTTTCAGATATTATTGCTATGTGCTGTGAAATTTATTTATCTAAGGAATTGGCAATGAAAAAAGAAAATTTAACACTAATGTTAGTTGCTTATAGAAATGGATTTTTAACAAGAGAAAAACTTGTGGAAGCTATAAGTTTGTTTGTATATAAATTTCCTGCAAGAACATATAAATGGAGAGAAGAAGAATGCAGCGAATTTTTTAGTTATTTTTATCCCAAGATAGCCAAAATTATTGATACGTTTAAAGTGGCAGAGGCGCCATTTGAGGCATATCTGATAAAAACTCTTAGGCTTCAAATAAAAACTTTTGCTCTAAAAAGAACAGCAGAGGATATTGGCAGAAAGGTATTAAAAAATAAAGAATTTTGGTCATTCAATAATTATGGAGTTTATCTTGCAGAAACCCATATGAATGATTTTTATAAAAAAGATTCGCAGCCTACGTGTACTTTTATTGAGAAAATATTTTCGGATGATAGGGTCAAATACGGAAATAGAAATAAAACTCTTAAAAAAAGGGTTTTGTTTCTTGTATTAAAGAATATAAGTATTGTGAAAGAAGCAGAAATTCCTGCTATTGCAGAAATTCTGGGTTGCGGCATAGAGTGGCTTTATGAAATCATTTTTAAGATTAGACAAAAACTTGAAAAGAAAATTAAAAGAAAGCAGCTTCTTGAAGGGATAAGAAACAAATATTTTTGCAAGCTTTATCAGTTTCATGAATTTTTATCCGATGCTGAAGTCGCCGAAGAAAAAGAAAAATATTATGCAGAAATTAATAAAATAAAATCGCGTATAAGTATTGTAACAGAAAAAATTAGTATGGTTGAAACAGAGCCTAATCATAAAGATATTGCCGAAGTTATGAATGTTCCTACAGGTTCTGTAAATTCCGGGCTTTTTTATTTAAAATTATATTTTGAAGAGATGATCAGGAAGCAAAATATATCATCTCACGAGCCTTGCCCAGAGTTTTTTGCTGACGCAGAGAAAGTCGCGGCAAGCGCGGCTTGCGCATACGCCGAAGAAGTGAGTGCCACGCCGCAGCCAAGCCCGAAGGCGGGCAAGCCTAGCCTGTACATAACTAAATGGTGAGGCGGACAAAGGAGCTATGCCCCTTGTGAACCGAGGCTACGACGGTTAGCAAGGGGCCGCGAAGCCGTACCCTGCTGCTCTGCCGCGGAAAGCCGCCAAAGGCAGCGGGGTGCACTGCGGCATTGCAAAGTAGGCCGCGCCCGGTGCAGCTACACGGATGCCGCGATACGTGCAAAGCACGCGCAAAGCGACCGCCGGGAAGCTCTGCCTTGCGGTCGCTTTGCGTCCCCTTTATTTTTTAGTTTTTTTTCCCAATTCAGCGTATTCTTTTCTTAATGCATCTCTTTCGGAAGTTAATTTTTCAAGGTGCTTCAAGTCATCTTCTGTTTCAACACCTTCGGCTATCGCTTCCTTAGCTCTAAGCCTTCTTATATCTATCAAGTCAAGCCTATCCTCAATTTCTCTTTTTCGCTGATTGATAATTGATTTTTCTTTTTCCTTTTTATCAATAACCCAATCAGTTCCGGCATATTTAATAAATTGTGTATTTAATCGCTGCATTGCTTCGTTGGGGTCTTTATTAGTGTATTTTTCCCAATCTGGTAATACTTCGGGTTCTTCTATTTTATATTCTGCCATCGACTCTTTATCCCATAATTTTATATTACGAAAATCGGGCTTTATCTCCCATGAACCATTAACAAACTTAGCGCCTTCGTTTTCTTTTAACGCTGGCAAATCATCTGCATTATTAGCAAACCCGGAATACTCCGAAAACTTGCCTGTACGCATATCGCTGTAAATTGTTTTTGCGCTGTTAATTATTGCAAAGCCGAATTGGTCTAATCTATAAATTATTTTTTTATTTACTTTCATTTTGATATTTCCTTATTTTATTCGCATAACCCAAATTACGGGAATTGCTGCTGGTTGGTTAAAGTCGGCGGTGGGGACAACATGAGATGCATTGAACCATAAGTCATGAGACCCTTGGGAATTTTGTTGGGCAGATGCCCACCACCCCCCGCCCCCGCCACTAAAAGCTCCTGTAACGGAGGAATGTGATAAATTTCTGTGAACGGAACCGGTTATATTCCTAATCGCATCACCCTGCACATCGCCAACGTTAGGGCTTGCGTAGTATCTTGGCAGCGAATATCTATTGCCGTTTTGGTCAAGTATCTCAACAAACCTATTCGCACCTGCTCCGGTAATTGTCAAGCCGCTAAAATCCGGCATTGTGAAAGTATTGCCATTATCGTTCCCGCCATAATTACTGTACTTATTTAAAAAATCTTTAAACCTTGAAGTATTCACTTCCGGATACTCTCCCCAAAAATAAGTAGTTCCGTCACAAACTAAACACACTCCCAATAAACCGTTAATTAAATCATTGTCATTAAATATCGGGGTTGGAATAAAAAGCGGTATCATATCTTCATCCTTTATTGCTGGCGGTATTATATCCAACCTGTCTGATTGGATTACATCTATATATATTTTATTTTGTTTTTGGTTTCTTTTAACGCTGATAATTTTTACTCTTAATTTTCCAAGCATATTTCTTTGTTCCATATATATCTGGATAGCTTTCATTTGCCTTGGCAGCTCAACATTAAAATCAATATAGCCTGTTGAAAATAATTTTATTTCATCCCAGCGCAATCCTTCCAGTTCTATGTTTCTGATTATTGGTCTGGTCTTGGAAAAATCTTCAAGCAATATATTGCTCTTTAAAATTACATCTTCTTCTTTAATTAAAAAACTGTTATTCGTGTATTCTTTGTCATATTGGTAAATGTTTAATATTTCGTTTCGCCGTGTTTTATTAACGTGAGTCAAATATTCTTTTTCTGTATATTCCTTGTTATAATTTATAGTTGTAAATGTGGCATAATAATCACCGTTAAACTCGGCAACAATTTCATCGCGGTTTAATATCTCAGAAAGTTTAATATTAAAACTTTCTTCCCTGTTCGCATTGTCTACTCTGGCTGTAAATAAATCTCTATAAATCAGCAACTGGAATCCCATTACAGCGCCGTTTTGCATTAATTCTATCCAGTCATATATATTCTTTGCTTGATCTAAAAAAATGCCTATCTCTGCCCCGCCGCGCATTTCTTCTTCCCAATCTTCTATATCGAAATACGAAGCTTCATAAGGCAGCGCTCCATAGTGAACCATCATGTCTCTAATAATATCGCCAGGAGTATGTAACGGATAAAATACGCCTGTTGCTTTTACGGCGTTGGAATTGCCATTGCGTCTTTCTAAGAAGCCTGGATTATCTCTTTGAGACTGTCTCCACCAAATTGCTATCCGACCGTCATTATTCTCCGGCAGAGCGCGTTTATTTTGGTCTGTTATA
>WQTU01000091.1 GCA_009786125.1 Spirochaetota bacterium | reverse complement strand
ACAACCCGCCGCAACTTGAGCGGTACGGGGTCCTTGCTCTGGCGGAAGACGGAATACATGTAACAGATATTGTGGAGAAACCTGCGCCGGGGAAAGAGCCCGGCAAAGAAGCTTCTATTGGCAGATTTCTCTTTACTCCTGATATTTTTAAATACCTTAGAGAGGGCTGGGAAAAACATATTTCGTCGGGGAACAAGGGCGAGTATTTTCATGTATATGCTCTTAAAAAACTTATGGATAAAAAACAGGTTGTGTTTCAGACAATAGAAGGCGAAAGGCTTGATATTGGAACTCCTTCGGGGTTTTTGCGCGCAATAATAAAGTATGCTAAAACAGACAGCGAATTGCTTGCTGTTCTCAAAGAAGAGGCAAAGGAATTATGACGCCTGCTGCAAGCGCGCAAACGCCGGAGCAAAGCCCGGAGCAGCCCAAAGGAATCCGAAGCAACCCAGAGGAATCCGGAGGCAGCCAGGAAAATAGTTCTCCGGCAAACAAAATTAAGTGCGCTTTTATAGGGATTGGAAGAATCGCAAGCATTCTCGAAGATGATCCTTTACGCGAAAAGCCCTGCACTCATGCAGGCGCTGTAAAAGAAAACCCGGACACAGTTATTTCTGCGGGGTGCGACATAAAGCCGGAAAGAAGAGAGCTTTTTTCCAAAAAATGGAATTGCCCTGTTTTTGAAGACCCCGCAGAAATGCTAAAAAAGATAAATCCCGATATTGTCTTTATTGCAACATGGCCGGATTCCCACCTGGAAATGGTGCAAAAAGCAATAACGCAGGGAGTAAAAGTTATTGTTTGCGAAAAACCTCTTGCAGATAAACTTGGCAAAGCAAAAAAAATCGCTTTGTATCATAAAAAAGGGGCGGCAAAAATAATTACAAACCACGAAAGGCGTTATTCAAACGACTATGTGCTGGCAAAAAAAAGAATTGACGAAAAAACTTACGGGGAGCTGCTTTCCATTTCCGCCTTTCTCTATATGGGAAAAACAAAAAGAATTATTGATGTTATGTGGCACGACGGCACTCATCTTGCAGATATAATAATGTATTTTACAGGCAGCGTGCTTAAAAAATGGAAAATCGCAGGAAATATTAAAAAAGGAAAAGGCACTGCTTTTATTACTGCATACACTAAAAGCAAAAAAGCTGGAAAAACACCGGAGGATAATCTTCGCCCGCAGCAGCTCGCTCGACGGGAAATACCTGTAATTATTCAGTGCGGCGCAGAGAGAGAGCATCTTACCTTTTCTCTTGAGCTCTCATTTGAATCCGGATTAATTAAAATAGGCAATGGTATTTACGAAGAGTGGAAAAGCGAAAAAAGCCCATTTTACACAGGATTTAATTCTCTTGTGCTTACCGAAACGCCGCAGTTTGAAAAAACAGGCTACTTTGAGAATATGGTAAAAGATGCTGTAAAAGCATTCAAAGAACCGGATTATACTCCTGTTTCAACTGCTGTTCATGGTTATAATGCCGTAAAATTTCTCTCGTCTTTGAAGTAGCGGAACACCACCAGCCTACCCCACCCTTTCCGGCGCGGAGGGGGTGGCACCCAAAGTACCGTCGGCGGAGGGGCGGATTGTGGCATCGGTCGACCGATGGTCAGTCAGCCTAAAACCTAATTCGCACAGAGCCTGTAAATTCCAAATCCGTTATATTAGTGCCGGAAGTGCGCTCCGGTCTTTCCGCTCTCCCGCCCCTGGCAGGCGGCGGCTGGTAGTTATGAATGCGCACATAGTAGATATCCGAAGCCAAAGATATTCTGTCTGTAAGCTGCATTCTGCCATGAAGCCCTACCACAAGATTTCTTTCAACTATGCCGGAAAGCAGACCAACACCCCTTTCCCCTTCGTCCGGGTAAGTCCCCGCATAATCAAGCGAATCATTCCACGCCCCAAGCAGCGCATACCTTACGCTTATCCCCGCCATATAACGGCCTGGTCTTTCATAATGCACAGCTCCATAAATAATTACAGAATCCGGTCCGTGCCTGTAACCAATCGGCTTGTTTACAAAATCCTGCCCGCCTTCGACCTGGCGAGTCATTATTCTTCTTCTGTTTGTAAACCTTGTATTTGGATGCCATCTGTTGTACATATATGGCTCCACAATTGCGCCTTCCAGGTTAAACGTCAGGAACCCTTCCGTAGTCTGCCTTACATAAGTAACTCCGCCAAGGTAGGCCCATGCGCGCGGCTTGCCGCCGCTATTTTCGAACTCGTCAATTGCAATCTGCAAATAGATATTAAGACCCGGAAACGGAGTAAAATCTATATCAAACCCCATCATTACATTGGAATACTCAGGCGTAAAAAGATTATGCCAATACATAACAGGATTTAACTCCGAAAGATTTATGTACCTGTTTCCAAACATGGAGCTTTCGCTTATTGCAAAAGTAAGATTATCCAATATTCTAATCTCTATTCTCTTTCCCAAATGCGCTTTAAAACGCTCGCCGAAATCCTCAAAGGGACCTGACCACCTGAATTCGTTGCCAACCGTGTCTCTAAAACCCTCTTCCTGGCGGGTAAGCCACGGCTCAAGCCCCATATAAACATAAGTAAATTTAAACCTGCGCCAATATGTTGTAATCCTTACCTTATTAAAAAAATCAGAGTAGTCGGAGATCATTAAGTTGCCGGTAACGCCGGCTCCCCAGCTTACCCTGTCCCTGCCTGCCTGAATATTCCAGTGCTCGCCGCCGACAGATAAAAATGCCCTAAAAGGAGTATTCCAGTCATAATCCGCAGGATTAAACGAGATATTGGTAAAATATCTGTTTGATTCAATAATAGCATAGTCGTGTCTTTGCGCAAACTCCATGTTCGCATACACGTTTGGAAAAAACCAAAACTCAAGCGGTATGTTTAGTAACGGCGGTCTTGCCTCGTAACCATGCTCCCACTCTTTTCTGTCATTATTTATTTTAACATTAGCTGCTATATTAATCTCCGGAGAAACCTTAAAAGCCATTTGCCTTGGTCCCGTGTTTTCATTCCCGAATCCAATTTCTCTTTTAATCAGCGCAGCAGATGCAGGCACAGTGTCCAGGAAATTTTCCGGAAGCGCTTCGAAGATTTTTCTCGCTTCATCTGCAGACCAGGGCCGCGACAACGACGGTCTGCTTTTCCCTGCAAGCAAATAAAGCCTGTCCATCTCTCTGTAAATAGGAGATGTAAGCGGTATTATTCTCTGAAAATTCCTGTTTGCATTATTAGCCTGAGAATCTGTTTGCGCTGCTGCCAAAGGAGTATTTAAAAACAGAACAGCAGCTAATATCGTAAAAAACAAGAGAGAAACTTTTTTCATGTTTAGTATGTTACTCCGGGTATAATATTTTGTATTCGCCGGCAGCAAAAGTCAAGCATCTTTAGTTAAGGAAGCCCCAAATATTTGAGCTATTATACCATCGTACAAAACAGCTTCATCTTCGCGCCCCCGCTTTCGGCACCCCGCCGCATAAATCCTGCATTTTTCCGCCAGCGCCCTCTTCGCCAGAACCATTTTTTCGCCGGAAAAATAAGCGCTTTCCACAAGCTGCTTGAGCGCATTTATCCGAAATATCTCAATCTGCCCATATTTTTCCGAAAGCTGCGGCCAATCCCCTGTTCTTTTGATTACAAGCGGCTCGTCAATATACGCAGCAGCGCTGCCCGCCGTTACCCTAAGCCAAAGCTCATAGTCCTCTGCAATCTCAATATCTTCCCGGAACCCGCCAAGCTTTTCAAACAGCCCCCTCTCCATAATAACCGTCGAAGGCCCCATTATGCACTTGGCAAGCGCATCTTCGAAAATATCGCCCTCCCGCTTATGCCTCTGCGATGCCTGGGAAACAACCTTCTCCCCGCGCTGCCATATTTCCCTCGTGTGGCATATCGAAACCGCGCTATTGCCAGCAAGACGCGCAACCTGTTTTTCGAGCTTATCAGGCAGCCAGAGATCATCCGAATCAAGAAACGCAATATACCTGCCTTCCGCAGCCTTGCAGCCAAAGTTTCTCACCAACCCCGGCATACCCGAATGTTTTTGCAGCCTAAGAAATTTTATACTGATGTTTTCCCTTACCAAAAGCGTCTCAACAGCTTTTTGTATATCCTCTTCCGAACAATCATCTGCAATTATAAGCTCAAAATCCGCAAAGCTCTGGCTCATTACAGAATTTACAGCCTCTTTTAGGAGATTTGAGCGATTATAAACAGGAATTATTACAGAAATGAGAGGTTTTTTCATATTTTTTCCGATAATATCATTAAAGTAGACTTTTTTTAATACACATATTATAATTTATACAGGACTGATATGAAAAACAGGTTTCTCGTTTTACCAATATTATTACTCTTTGTTATTCTAATGCTTAAACCTGCATCTTGCGCAATTAATGTGCCTGACCTCTCGGAGTTTCATGGCATCAATTTTATTGAGAATCACAGGTTTAGCTCCAACCTTATCCTTGGCCCGAATCTCAATAAGTGGGTTTTTGCATGTACAAATGATACAGAAGCGCCAAACGCAAGCGGTCATTATTACATGGGCTTTAATTCCAACATGGATGGAACTTCGTATACACCCGCAGATCTGGATGACTTACTTGCTTTTGGCATAGCGCCGGGACTTCCGCAGACAACGCTGGAAAGAGGAGATATTGCAAGGCTTGAGATTTTTAATCTTGTTGAGGATGGCAAGTTTCACTCCGGTATTGCGGGCTGGGAAGCTCGCACGTCTACCGGTGCCATCGGCGGAGCAAATATAAGTCACGTACTTGCCCCGGTCTTCCCTAGCGCTGCCCGCGGGTTACGTTATGAATTTACATCAGCGTCGCCCTATCGTGTAAACTTTAATCTAAATACAGTCAGAGATACATTTCTTTTGGGGCAGGAATATATAATACGTTTAAATTTTTATAGACAAGTCCCCAATAGCTTAACGCACTTTCAGTTTAGAGAAGAATTGCCGAGGTGGGACACAACATCTGCACAAGATTGGAATGCCGGATATACAAGATTTCCGGATGAAAATGCTCCAAGCAGCAGAGCAGTAGCAAGAGGCTTCGACGATTTTTTTAGTATTATATACAGCCATCTAAACATAGAAGGATATATCGATAATTTTAGAGTAGTAAGAAGCAGCAATATTAATTATTATCTTAAACTTACAATTCCATATTCAGCTCCGGGACGCCCGAATCTAACTTCGGGAAGATATAGATTTACTGTTTATTTTAAAAAAGACCCAACTGCCGATGATCTTACAATCGACAGATTTCATTCTTCCCGCGTTTCATTGGGTATTGGCAGAACACAAAGCACTGCAACTATTAGGTCTTTTGATGCTTCGCAGCTAAGCGCTACAGCCTGGACACCACTCCATGTAGAGCAGTTTTTCCAAATAAGGTCAGGGGACTCTTTAGTGCTCTTAATATCTCCAACAGATGTTACCGGAGGAGTAAATACTCTGGACATCGGCAGCGTACTTATAGCTTTTCCGGAACTTAGATACATGTCCCGCTAATTTTAGCTGCAAGCTAAATCCCCTTCCGCGCCACGGGATGGCGCAATTTATTCTCGATTGAATAAATCAGCGGTTTCCTAGTCCCTTACAACCATTACTTTTCTAAACTCATCTATGTCCGGTCCAACAACCCTTATAAAATAGATGCCTCTGGCAACTCTTCTGCCTGCAGTATTTGTTCCATCCCAGGTTATGCTGTAGTTTCCTGCGGGCTGCACTCCTCTTACAAGCGTCTTTACAACATTGCCGGAGAGATTAAAAACATTTATGGTAACAGGACCTGTTCTGTGAAGCTCATACATAAGTATTGCCCTTTCTCCGCGCGATACATTTATAACATTGTTAAGTATTGTAACCCCGCCTCTTTGAACTATAATGCCGCCTATAGGAATTCTCCACGGAGTTACGCTTCTTGGGTCAGTAGGGTCAGAAAGATATCCTGCATATAATCCGTCAAAGCTAAATATAAACTCAAGGTCCCTTCCGGCTCTTATTGCATTGTCAGACCCAGGGATAACAAATTCATGTAATAATCCCCCGCCGCCCGAAGGAACAGTTGAACGAACAGGAGCAAGCGCTCTTGCACCGCTATTTGCATGAGTGTTAAAACCTCTAAAAAGCGTAGGAAGCCAGAACCGGCCTCTGTTCCCGCTGCTTGCCGGAATATCTATAGGCGACCGTGTACTTGCCCCAACATCTGCATCAAAATAGATTGAAACAGGACGATTTGGATTTGTAAGACCGCTATTAACTTGAACTCCAAGAGTAATATCCGATGCGCGCAGCCTGTCCCTTCCTGTAAAATTAAATATAGTTATATTGGCAGAACTTGCTTCTTCGCGGTCAAAACTATCCATTGCCCATATCGGCTCTATAACCCCTATTGCAAAATTGCTTATTCGATATTCTACAGGACGCATAAAAAAGCGAGATGCATTAGCTGCCGGGGTGGAACTTGGTTCTATTCTTGCATCCAGCAAATCATCGGCAGTAAGAGCACGGTTAAGAACAAAAATTGCCTCCAAAGTTCCTGTTCCGGATCCCTGATTTTCAATACTTTCAATGCTTAAAATTGGGATAAGAGGGACAGGAGTGGTTATGTCAAAATTAGCTGCTGTAATCGCTTCTAATCCCATACCCGGATTATAATGAAATACATTTTCAGAAAACCTTACATATACCCTATCCAGACCCACAGAAGCTATTGTATATTGAATAACAGGAGGCAGAGGATTAATAGCCATAACAGAAGTTACGCTTCTTAAAAGATTGCCTGCAAGGTCTGTAACCATTCCATCATTTGCGTAATAACTAAAAGCATGGGGTAAAAATGCATCATAAAATGGCGGGGGAGTAAAAGAAACTGCAAAATAGCTGTCATCAGCGTTAGTGATAGAAGGAAACAGGTGGTTATGTACGCTTGTAGCAAAAGAAAGATTAGGTAAAACCACTCCTAGAAACGGAGGCGTCACAAACGGAGCCATAACGGAAAAGGATAGCCTAAATCTATTAATATCAGATGAAATGGAAGAATCCCTTACTCCCCTGCCAAGTTGACCCGCCGGATAAGCAAACGGATGACTGCCGACCGTAGCAGTCCAGGGGGTATCTGTGTTTGCTATAAAAAAGTCAAACCTGTCTGTAACCCCCCCAGGATTAGTTGAAACTACTACAACCTGTCTTGTGTCCGGGGCTTCAAAATGCGGACCAATTTCCGGGCGCACCCAGAATGCGCGGCGAGGGTCGGGAGCAAGAAAATGACTTATTACAACCCTTCTGGGATTTCTGGCGCCAAAAGTAGGATTAACATCATACCCATGTATATTAAGAATATTTCCTCTGTAATCTGTTATAAAGTTATTAGCAAGAATTGTTGCCTCATTGGAGAGTACTGTTCCCGGATACCAATGAGGCGGAGTAATATTATTCCAGATAACACTATTGGGAGGCGCAATACTACCATCCATACCAAAACATTGTGCAGGCATAAAACCCGGCCATGTTACGCCGTTATCAGGGCTATAACCTACAACATATATCCTAATACTGTGCGCATTGTTTCTGAACAAGGAATTTGTTACTGAGTTTCCATCTGTTGAGCCGGATGAAAATGTTCCGGGATATTCAAAAAAGCCGACCATTTCTACAATGCCATGACTAATGGGAGGAAGCTGCGCAGATTGACCCCACCCACCACCCCCGGCTGGAGGTTGAGTTTCAAACCCAGGTCTTTCACGGAGGTGTCCGCCCCAATCTCCTGGGGCAGCAAAAGCGTTCTGCGCTCTTATGTTACTCGCATTAGGGCTCGCTATTGTAAAACCTGGTGCTGTTCCAATATTTACAGGTTCGGAGTATCTTATCTCAAAATAGTTTTTCCAATTGGTAGGTCCTGCCGTGTCAGTGTCGCGGCCTACGGTTATGCTTACAACAACAGGTCTGCAAAAATCTGTTACTGCTGTAAATGGGTTTATTGCGCCATGGTGCGTAAGTCTGTTTTTCCTGTTGTCCAGCAAAGAAAAGAAAAAAGTCGTCGATCCCTTTGGCGTAAAAATATTTGGTATTACATTTCTCTGGTTGCCGGACATATCTGTACTGAGCGTAGTACCGGCAATAACGCCAGGACCAGTACCCGAAGCATCTGTATTCCATGTATTGGCATCGGCAAATCTTAGATAAAATACCGCAAGGTCTCCTTGCCCATCTGTGCTTCCCGGAGCAGTCCTGCCTGCTAGAGCAGTAGCAGCAGCAGCATCTTGCAAATTTGTAAATGCTGCTATTGGTGAAAGCTGCACACGACCGATACCAACATTTATTTGTATTGCGTTTGCAGCAATGGCATTGTTTATTTCGTTATTTGTGTTTTCGAACAAAACAGTAGAATCGCCGCCATTATTTATCTCTACTCTTATAACATTATCAAAAACAGTAATAGTGCCTGCTTCGGAATTAACTGCTACTGCCGCGTCCCAACTTACAAAATCGTTAACATTCGCTCCGGCTCTAAGAGAGTGCCTTGCTGTTGCCCAGTCTGGAGAAGCCGCCGCGGTTACATTCTCGGCAGCCGCAACCCAAGTCCCTTCTTCACAGGTAACCATAGTTCCGTCTGCATTGGTATGTCCGCCGGCACATGAAGTAGGAACAACATTACTGCCGGAAACACTCATGTTATATGCTTCTGCAAATGTGTTTGCAGAACTAAAATTACATGGAATTTCAAGGATCCATGATGGAGCTTGCATATTGCGGCCATTTACATAAAAATTCCTGCCGACACTTATTGTAGCATTGTCAAGCACCATAGTATTGCCGTCAAATCCGCCGGGCGTTGCCAAATTTATTGTTGCAGGAGGAGAAAGCGGAATAATGATATCAAGGGTAATTGTTGGTTGCGGTCTTAAAGCATGGTTATATGCAAAAAGCCCGGCTACACCTGATTGACCAGCTAAGTTATCATTAGGATTATATCCGGAACCAAAAGCTATAAAATCCTGCGTTGTTGTAAGAGTAACGCCGCTTATGTCAACCTCACCGCTGTATATTATAAAATTTCTGCTTGTTAAATTATTTTGAAACGTAATAGTTTGACCTGGAAGAAATATATAAACATCCCCATGAAATGTAATTGTGCTTCCGCCAGTACCTATATTAACATCAGAATTAGGAAAACCTGCAAAAAATACCGGGGGGTGGGGCGAACTATACGCGCTAAACACAATAGTTCCTGTAGTTATTAAGTCTCCCGAAGAAACAACAACGCCGGGTCCATCCTGCAAAAAATCACCTGTAAGATCAAAATTTGCGTTGCTGTTTATTGTAAGCTGCCCGCCATTTGTTATTGTTACATTTCCATTGTTTACTGTTGTTACCGCACCGCTAAGCTCTATTGTTCCTGTTGTTCCTGTTGTCGTAGACACAAGACTTATATTCCCGCTGCCGGCAGACAAACTTCCTGCAACTGTTATACTTCCCGAACTTGTTGTTATATCTAGCCCGCCTGTGCCGGTTGAACTATATGATGTTGTAGCATTTAACGCTACATTTCCGGCGCCTGCTGTTATGGTTAGCAGATTGGCTCCGCCGTTTATTGGATTGTTAATTATTACACCGCCTGCTCCTGTTCCGGTATCCAGCAATATTGGTGTTGTTGTTAGAGTTATTGTCCCTGGCGATAAGCTTATAAAAGATATTGGAGCATTTGCAGTTTCTATATCCGCGCCGAGGTTTACATTTCCGATGCCATTTTGAGTAAATGAGCCTGTAAGAGTAAAATTTGCCCCGCTGTTTATTGCAAGTGTTCCGCTGTTGTTTATCGATACATCTCCGGCAGCTACAGTTGAATTAGCAGCAAATGTTACGCCGGCTGCTGTTATTGTTATATTTCCAAGCGTACCTGTTGCTCCTACAGGGTTATTAAATAACACATTCCCCGCGCCTGCATTTAATGTAAGATTTTGACCGCCATTTACTGCATTATTAAATGTAATATTGCCGGCTCCTGCACCTGTTGCTAATGTTATGGGCGCTACAGCAGGCGGAGTTAAAGTTACTGCTCCAGCAAAAGATATTGGCGCATTAACGGTTGTAATATTTGCGCCAAGATTTACAGCCACATTGCTATTTTGCAAAAAGTTGCCTGTAAGGTCAAAGTTCGCTCCATTACCTATTGTAAGCAGTCCGCTATTACTTATCGACACATTTGCGGCAGTTACAGCCGCCGCGGGAGCAAATGTTACTCCAAGCGCATCTGTTATTGTTATATTTCCAAGCGCAGCCCCGCCAGTTGCTCCGCCTACAGGGTTGTTAAAGAATACATTCCCTGCGCCTGCATCTAACGTAAGATTTTGTGTGCCATTTATAGTACTGCTAAATGTAATATCGCCTGCTGCTGCACCTGTTGTTAGTGTTATTGGCGCTACAGCAGGCGGAGTTAAAGTTACTGCTCCAGAAAAAGATATTGCCGCATTTACAGTTGTTATATCCGCGCCAAGGCTTACTGCCCCCCCCACCCCGCTTTGGCTAAATAAACCACCTCCATTAAGGACAAAAACTGCGTCTGAATCTATTGTAAGTATCCCTGTGTTGACTATTGTTACTATTCCGCCGTTGTCTATTGTTACGGCTTCATGAAAGTGAAAATTATCTCCGGTAAGAGTAAGCCCAACCCCTGTTGTTATTACATCTTCCATAAATGTTGCAAGATTGACATTTGAAATACTTAGGTGTTCAAGAGAAATACTATCATTGAAATCTATATTACCTGTACCTGCTGCCAAAGTGAGGTTATCTCCGGTCAAAGTACCATTAAATGTAATGTTGCCTGTCCCTGCGCCTGTTGATATAGTGCGATTAAGAACAATTGCAACATTATTGTGAAATGTTATATTGCCGTTTACAGTCGTTATATTTTCCGCAACAGTAATTAAATTACCGAAGCCGGTAGAAAGAGTTACAGATGCAGCGCCTGTAATTCCATTAATTCCGCTAACTGCCCCAACTGTAAATGCGCCTGGATTCTCAAATGTAATATTGCCTGTTGTATCTCCGGCAAGTGTTGTTATATTATTGGCAAAATGATCAAGAGTAAAATTTCCTGTTCCGCGAAGCAGAAGACCACTGCAGATTATTGGTCCGCCAAATACTGCTCCGGCGGAAGTTACTGTAAAGTTATTGGTACCAAGATCTGCTGTGTCAAATATTATCCCGCTACTCCCGGCTTGTATTGAGCTATTGCCTGCGGCACTCAGCGTTACACCCAGACCAAAATGATTTGTATCATTATCTAAAGTTATACTCCCGCCTGCTGTAAAGTGTGAGGCATCCCCTATTAAAAGCGTTGCACCCGAAACCTGTTCTATCGCTCCAGTAATAGCTGTTACATTAAGGTCTCCTGCTGTTATGTTCCCAAGAATAATTCCATTGATGTCTACAAATTCAGCCACAGATGCATTTTCAACTGCGACTGTCCCAAAGTCATTTAGCAGATTATTAAGCGTTATGCTATGCCATCCTACTGCCTCAAGCGTTGTTGTTCCAGGTACTATAATAAGATCTGACTGCCCTATGTTGCCATTTGCTGTTACATTAAGGTTTGCTGCATTTATTGCAGGAAGCGTTATTGCACTGCCTGTTGTAATTGTTAAATTGGAAAGCTGTGTTATGCTACCTATAGCTGCATTTAAATTTACACTTCCTGCGCCTGCATCTAACGTAAGATTTTGTGTGCCATTTACTGCATTGTTAAATGTAATATCGCCGGCTCCTGCACCTGTTGCTAATGTTACATTGCTTGCTAAGGTTACAGCCCCAGCAAAAGTTATTGCCGCATTAGCGGTCGTAATATTTGCGCCAAGATTTACAGCCCCGCTGCCATTTTGAGTAAATGAGCCTGCTGTAAGGTTAAAGTTCGCTCCGTTGCCAATTGTAAGCAACCCGCTGTTATTTATCGACACAGCTCCGGCGGCTACAGTAGCCGCTGGAGCAAATGTTATAGCATTAGCAGCAGTAACAGTAAGAAAGTCAAGGTTGGCAGTATTGACAAAAGTAATATTTCCGCCGATTCCCGCGTTTAAAACAAGATCAGCCCCGGTTACTGCGCCGTTAAATGTAATATTGCTATTTCCTGCTGCTGTATCTACTGTAAGATTAAACAAGCCATTAATATTGCCGGCTGTTATAGAATTGTCGCTTGTAATATCTGAATTGCCGTTTAGCGTAATATTACCTAAATTAATATCGTCGCCGGACACATTTATTGTTCCATCCAATGTTGTAGCAGTAGTAGCAAATGAGCCATTATTTAAGTTAAGGGTGAGAATCACGCTATTGACCTGTAACTCACCAATAGAAAGACCAGGAGTATTTACTGTTACTGTTGCGCCTAAATTAAATATTGCAGTATCTCCGGCGTCGGGGAACAGTAATCCCCCTGCCCAGTTTCCTGGGGTTTCCCATACACCATCACCAGCGCCGCCAGTCCATGTATAAGTCTGCTGCGCAAAAGCTGCCTGCGCCGGGATAAAAATCGAAAAAATTATTAGTAATATTATAAAAAAACCGCGATTGCGGGGTATTTTAGCCTTCTTATTCACAATTTCTCCGTAGTATTCTTCTATTATTTTAGACTATTTTATATGAAATTCTTTCATTTTCATAGAGTTCTATAGACATTTTCGGAGTTTTTAGCGCTTTAATTTAGAACCATGCTGATTTATTCAATCTAGAATCGTCTTGACAGCGTATCACAAATGAGGTACAATATTTATATGACCGAAAGCGAATGTATAATATACATAGGCAAGAAATTTACCATAGAGTGGTATTTTGATAAAAATGGGAAAAGCGCTGTCTATGAATATTTTATTGAAGCACCAGAGGATTTACAGGATAAATTCCTTATTTTAGCAAAAAAAATGGGAGATTTTGGAAAAATTTTCGATATAAAGAAGTTTCGTAATGAAGGAGATGGAATTTACGCATTTAAACCTCAACCTGATAGATATTTATCGTTTTTTACAGATGGTAAAAAAATAATTGTAACAAATGGGTTCAGGAAAAAAACGGATAAATTACCCAAAAATGAAAAGGCTCTTGCTTTGAAATATAGGCAGGATTATTTGGAAAGAAAATCTGGAGGAAAAAAATAATGGAAACAACATTTGACAAATTTATTACAAGTAACCCAAAAAGAAAAGAAAAATTCGATAAAGAATACAATGATTTTCTTTTATCGGAATTTATTCTTGAAAAAATGGAATCTCAACGTGTCTCAGTAAGGACATTGGCTAAGCAAGCAGGAGTATCGCCTACAGTAATACAAAAAATACGAACCAAAAATGCAGAACGAATAAATTTCAGGACTTTTACAAGTGTATTAAATTCTCTTGGATATAAAATAAACATAGTAAAGATTTGACCTGAATTTTGTTAATTGGAAACACAAAATGCCCTGTTCGGGCATTTTGTGCCACAAATTTGTTCTGGGTCGCTCGCGCCCTTCGGCGCGAGCAGAACCTCAGGGGCGCACCAGCCGGAATCCAAGAACGCACTGCATTTTTTTAAGTCAGGAATATCGGCGATATATCCTTCATCATCATCGCTATAGAATATATTTATGTGATAGTCCTTCATTATTTTTCCTCTATTCTCAAATTATATTTTTCCACCGGCGAGAAGAATTGCCTAATTTGATACGGCTTTGCTTCTCCTGTTTTCATTTGTTAATCGGAGCAAGAGTAAGATGATAGCCAAGAGAACGCGCTACTTTGTCAAAAGTGCTAATACGCGGATCACCGCCTTTTGCAAAGGAGCGGTAAAGACCTGCACGGTCAATACCAGTATCGCGGGAAACTGCCAGCATACCACGCGCTTTTGCCGCAACCCCCAAGGCATGGGCAAGCAGACTGGGGTCAGTATCGTTTTCTGCTTCGATAATAGATGCCTCGACAAACGCCTGAATATCTACTTCGGTCTTGAGTTCTTCGTAAATGTTCCATTTAGTAGTTTTCATTTATTTAATCTCCTTTGCCAGCTTATTGGCACGCTTTATGTCAGTTTTCTGCGTATGTTTATCTCCGCCGCACAGAAGAATGATAATCTTGTTGTTGCGAATAGTGAAGTACAGCCGGTATCCGGGACCGAAATCTATACGCATTGCTCGAATTTCCCCGCCTTCCGGCGACCAATCGCCGAAGTTTCCTTTTCCGGCACGTTCAATTCTTGCCCTAATTCATGCTTTTGCCCGAATGTCTTTTAAATTCTGCAGCCATGCAACAAATGTTTCGGATTGTTCAATTTCATACACACTAATATTGTAGATTATTCTCTACAATATGTCAAGGGCAGAGATGGTAAACGCGCCAAATTTTGCGACAATGCCGTATCCTTTGCGGGCGCTGAATGAGGCATCTCGTGATCTTGACAAGATATGTAAATCAGAATTATCCTATAAAATAGAGATGTATTTAATGGAGAATACGATGTTAAGACAAGTTATGATACCAAGCAAAGAAAATTCCACGATCAACATTCCTAGTGAATATTACGGAATGGAAGTAGAGGTTTTTGTATTTCCATTCTACAATGAAAAAGTAAATACAAATAGCGATAACAAAAAAGACATTTTTGCTGAATATCTATTTTCTTTTAACAATTTTAAATTTGATCGTAATGAAGCAAATAATTATGAGTAGAATTGCATTAGACAGTAATATTTTAATTTATAATCAAAATTGCGAAACTCTCTATTCCGAAGATATGGAGAATGGACAGCTTGTTGAAAATTCGCTTAAAATCGTAAATCCATTTATTTAAGTGCTGCTAGCAAAATCTTGGCTTTAGCTGTTACGCTTCGCCGATGCGGCACGTCGCAACGAAGTTTCTAGCGCGGCTCGCGCACCAGCCTCCAGCCATCTACCGCAGCACCTACGAACTCCTGCCCATTATCCTAATTATGAAATAAAAGAGAAAATGGAAAAACGATATTATTACCTTGTTTGCAGTCAACGTTTCAATCCAAGCATTTGTTTGGCTTCCGCCAGAGAATATAGTTTTTGCGGCTTTCCTTTGTTAAACTTAGCCGCAGCTTTTTCGGTCCATAATTCATCCAGATAATCCTGGGCAGCTATTACATCGCCAAATGGTAAAACAACAAAACGAGGCTTGTTCTTTTCTGTAATAATCTGGTACTCTGCCATAATATTATCTCCTGTAAATTTCCTTTCTGTGCGCTATGTCAATTACAATAATTGTCAATACCTTGTCAACAACTGTATACACTCCCCTGTAGTCACCAAATCTTAATCGAAAATTTTGGCTGCCTTTAAGCCTTTTAACAAAAGCCAGAGAAGCATAAGGATCCTTTGCAATCGTTTCAATTTTGCGCAAGAATCTGGCTGCATCTGCTTTTGGTATTTTTTACAGCACCTTAACAGCTTTATCAGTAATTAAAACTTCATACATTATTGTCCTTTGCTTTCTTCGTGCCTCCGTGTAACTTTCTGTAAAATCCGTAGTCAAACAGCTCGTGCGTGGAAACTGTCGTTACGGACAAATAAAGTATAACATCAAAACTAACCTGTAACAAGCCCAGTTACAGATTTATGCCGCCCCCCCTTACACTGCTGCGCCTACGAAGTGCGACTCATTATTCTATTAAGCCTTTTGACAAAATCAGCAGGTTTTTTAATATCCTCGCCTTCCATAATTTTTGCCTGCTCAAGCAGCAAAAAGCTCAAATCTTCGGCAAAGAGATCATCGTTTGTATCTGCGATCTTTTTTACAATATCGTGCTCAGGATTTACCTCAAGAATTGGCTTGATATCCGGCACATCTTTTTGCCCCATTGCTTTAAACATATGCTGCATTTGAATCGAAGGGTCGTTTTCATCCATAACAATACAGGACGGCGAACCGCTGAGTTTGCTCGAAGCAACCACATTTTTTACAGCATCGCCAAGAGCTTTTTTGATCTTCTCAACAACAGGCTGCGCTTCTTTTTCCTTTTCTTTATCTTCCAGAGATTTAATCTCATCTACAGTGCCGCTTCTGTTAATCGCTTTAAGGTCTTTGTCCTTATACCTAACCAGCGTAGGAGTAACAATGTCGTCGATATCATCGTTCATTATAAGAACTTCGATATCTTTTTCCTTATACGCCTCAAGCAGCGGGGAGTTTCTAAGGGTCTCCTCGTTATCGCCGGAAATATAATATATTGATTTCTGATCCTCTTTCATCCCGGCAACATATTCGGCAAAGCTCACATAACCTTCGCGCGTGGTGCTTTTAAAGCGTACAAGGTCCTGAATAAGTTCTCTGTTGCTAAAGTCCGAATAAAGCCCTTCCTTGAGCGGCCGGTTATACTGCTTTATGAACTCTGTATATTTTTCCGGATTGCTTTCCGAAAGTTTCTTTAATTCCGAAAGCACTTTTTTTACAGATGCACTCTTTATGTTTACCATGATTTTATTCTGCTGCAAGATTTCGCGGCTAACGTTAAGCGGAAGATCCTCGGAATCAATTATACCGCGCAAAAACCGCAAGTATGCAGGCATGAGCTCTTTGTTGTCATCTGTAATAAAAACACGCGACACATAGAGCTTTACTCCCGGGCGGTAATCAGCCTGATACATATCAAACGGCGCTCTCTTTGGAATAAAAAAGAGGGTTGTGTAGTCAATTGTGCCTTCTGCGTTTGTGTGTATATAAAAGAGCGGCTCATCGGTATCGTGCGAAATTGTTTTATAAAACTCATTGTAATCATTGTCCGTAAGTTCAGATTTCGACTTTTTCCAGAGCGCAGATGCAGAATTGATCTGCTCTATTTTTTTCTCTTTTTTGCCCTCTTTGTCGTCCTTGCCGTCGTACTTTGTTTCGGTAAACTCAAGATAGATCGGAAATGCTATGTGGTCGGAATATTTTTTTGTGATATTTTCGATCTGCCATCGGTTTGCATACTCGTTTCCGTTTTCGCTAAGGTAGAGAATTACTTCTGTGCCAAAGTCTGCTTTTTCTGTTTCATTTATTTCAAAGCTTCCTTTTCCGTCGCTCGACCAGATATATGCTTTGTCTTTGCCTGGCTTTTTGGAAATTACTTCGATTTTATCTGCAACCATAAATGCAGAGTAAAAACCTACGCCAAACTGACCTATAAGGTTTGAATCTTTTTTTGCATCGCCGCTAAGGTTTGTCAAAAAGTTTTTTGTTCCTGAGCGCGCTATTGTTCCGAGGTTAAGCGCAAGCTCTTCTTCGTCCATTCCAATGCCTGTGTCTTTTATAACTAGTTTTTTGACAGCGCCGTCGTCAAAAGAGATATCGATTCGGGGTTCATACTCCATGTTTTTAAAATTATCATCTGTAAGAGAGAGATATTTACGCTTGTCGAGGGCATCAGAGGCATTTGATATAAGTTCTCTTAGAAATATCTCCTTATGAGAATAGAGTGAGTGAATTATAAGGTGAAGAAGCTGCGAAACTTCTGTCTGAAATTGATGTGAAGCCATTTTTTTCTCCTGTATTGATATTGATATACTGATATTAACAATTAAAAAGAATATACAAATAAAAAATTAAATCGGCAAGAATTGCGGCTTTAAAATTCTTCTTGCAGTTGCCCTTTCGGCCCAAGCCGCAACGAAGTTTCCAGCGAATCGCGATGGGTTGGCGGCTGCGCTGTCTCGCCTAAAGGACGGCTCGCATCTCAGCCGCCAACCCT
>WQTU01000090.1 GCA_009786125.1 Spirochaetota bacterium | reverse complement strand
TCTGCAAGCTTTAATATTAGCTTTACAGTAACACAGGCAACTGTAACAGATTATGTAATACCAACAGGTTTAACAGCAATATTCGAGCAAACACTGGCACAAGTTACATTACCTGCCAACTGGGCTTGGGATAACCCTAACGCATTGGTAGGAGCAGTTGGACAGCGAACGCATTCTGCAACATATACCCGTTCCGGCGGCTTCCTGCCTGTAACAAGAAATGTTGAAATTACAGTAACACAGGCAACAGTAACAGATTATATAATACCAACAGGTTTGACTGCGGAATTTGAGCAAACCTTGACACAAGTTACATTACCTGCCAACTGGGCTTGGGATAACCCTAACGCATTGGTAGGAGCAGTTGGACAGCAGACACATTCTGCAACATATACCCGTTCCGCCAACTTCCTGCCTGTAACAAGAAATGTTACAATTACCGTTACACAGGCAACAGTAACAGATTATATAATACCAACAGGTTTAACAGCAATATTCGAGCAAACACTGACACAGGTTGCATTGCCTGCAAACTGGGCTTGGGATAACCCTAACGCATTGGTAGGAGCAGTTGGAGAACAAACACATTCTGCAACATATACCCGTTCCGCCAACTTCCTGCCTGTAACAAGAAACCTTATTGTAACGGTAACTCCGGTATGGAAAATTGTTTCCGCAGGCACCTGGCATAGCCTTGCCATAACGACATGCGGACAATTGTGGGCTTGGGGAAGCAACGAACACGGACGTACCGGGCTTGGTACTACTGCAGGATACACCATTGTACCCACTCGTGTAGGCACAGCAAGCAACTGGGCTTCTGTTTCTGTATTCTGGGGTCATAGCCATGCCGTAACGACATGCGGGCAATTGTGGGCTTGGGGATGGAACGACAGTGGACGTACCGGGCTAGGCACTACTGCAGGAAACACCCTTGTTCCCACCCGTGTAGGCATAGCAAGCAACTGGGCTTCTGTTTCCGCAGCCGGCGCTAGCTTTGCCGTAACAACATGCGGGCAATTGTGGGCATGGGGAAACAACGCCAACGGACGTACCGGGCTTAACACGACAACTGGAAGCACCATTGTACCCACCCGTGTAGGCACAGCAAGCAACTGGGCTTCTGTTTCCGCAGGCGGCAGTCATAGCCATGCTGTAACAACATGCGGGCAATTGTGGGCTTGGGGATGGAACATCTGGGGAGCTACCGGGCTTGGCATATCTGGGAACACAAATACCACTGTACCAACCCGTGTAGGCACAGCAAGCAACTGGGCTTCTGTTTACGCTGGCAGCGTTCATAGCCTTGCCGTAACAACAAACGGAGAATTGTGGGCTTGGGGAAACAACGAACACGGACGTACCGGGCTTAACACGGACACAGGATTAACCCTTGTTCCTACCCGTGTAGGCTTTGCAAGCAACTGGGCTTCTGTTTCCGCATTGTTGCATCATAGCCTTGCCGTAACAACAAACGGGGAATTATGGGCTTTGGGAAGCAACGAATGGGGACAAACCGGGCTAGGCACTACTGCAGGAAACACCCTTGTTCCCACCCGTGTAGGCACAGCAAGCAACTGGGCTTCTGTTTCCGCTGGCAGCATGCATAGCCATGCCGTAACAACAAACGGGCAATTGTGGGCTTGGGGAAGCAACAGCAGCGGACGTACCGGGCTTGGGGAAACAACTGGAAACACACTTGTTCCCACCCGTGTAGGAGGGAATTAAGAGAGCATAGGAAACAATGCTTCCTAATCTTTGTTACTTGCATTTAAGTTCGAGCGGTTCGAGTTTAAGTTCGAGCCGTTCGATTATAATTACCGCTAAAAGCGGTAAACAAAGGAGTAAAACATGGCAATTGATTTTAAAGTAAAAGACGTAATGCACAACATAATAGCAAAGTTTGTGCACGCATTCCTGCCGGAAGCAAAAAAACCTTACAACCTGCGCGCAGTACATCAGGAAGAACTCGACATTCACGGCATTGCTTCAAAAGCCAGTGTTTATAACCTCCAAACCAGCCCAAAGGTTATCGAAGAAGGAATGAATGCAGGAATGGAACTCATCTATTACCTTGTAGCAGACGGCTTTAGGATTAAAACTCCTCTCTTTAACCTTCGTATGAGGCTGCCAGGCGAATACAACGGCTCGGAAACACACCTTAACCCGGACGCCTTCCCTGTCGCCAGAATGCAGGCAACCGCCGGTTTTCGCAATTACTTAAAAGATAAAGTCAAAATCAAAATAGACGGCATAGACCAAACAGACGGCTACATAGCAGAAGTTACAGACGAAGCAACAGGCATAGTTGACGAAGTATTAACGCTTGGCAACCTTATAACCATTCGCGGCTGGGGTCTTAAAATAGACGGCGCACAGGAAAGCCACGAAACAATCGGCTTGTATTTTGAGTCAGATGGCGAAATCCGTACCAAGGCAGAGATAATTGCTGTAAACGAACCGCGCACGATTAAGGCAATCGTTCCCTACATTCCAAGCGACACCAAATATAGGGTGGTTATCGTAACGCAAACATCGGCAAAGAATAGCGGAGCACTATTAAAAAGCATCCGCGAGCTTCGCGCAGATACAGTGTTTACCGTTCAAAACTAACCATGAATAGGCTTAGTTCACGACCATGAACAGCCTTAGTTCACGACCATGAATAGCCTTAGTTCACGACCATGAATAGCCTTAGTTCACGACTATGAACAGGCTTAGTTCACGACCATGAATAGCCTTAGTTCACGACCATGAACAGGCTTAGTTCATGGCTATGAACAGGCTGGGGTGTTTTTGACTTGGTACAGATGCCCAAGTTCTTAAAATGTTCGATAATCACCCTTTATTGATTATAGCTGCAAGGTTTTCCGGAGTAAAGCCGTATTTTTTTGCAACATCTTTGCTGTTTCCAGATGTTCCAAACTCATTTATGGCAAGCATATCTTTTTCATCTTTTGCAAAGCCTCGCCAGCCCCCGGATACCCCGCACTCTGCTGTAACCAAGCGAACCCCTTCCGGGATTAAGCTGCTTCGAAATTCCTTAGCCTGCTTCTCAAAGAGTTCGCGCGAAGGCACAGATACTACTCGCACTTTCTTGTTTGTAAAAGCAAGTGCTTCCAGCGCTAGATTTACTTCTGAGCCGCTTGCAAGCACAACAACTTCCGGCGCGCCTTCCGCGTCTTTTACAATATATGCGCCTTTTCTCATATTATTTTTCCAGTCTTTGTCTTGCTTTTCATAAACCTTGAGATTCTGGCGCGTAAGTATCAGTGCAACAGGGCCGTTTTCCCTTTCCATTGCCATTTGCCATGCAACAACTGTTTCTTGTGCGTCACCCGGTCTTATAACCCTTACATTCGGGATAATCCGCAAAGCTTCCGCGTGCTCTATAGGCTGATGCGTAGGTCCATCTTCGCCAACATATATTGAATCATGAGTAAAAATAAATGTTGTAGGTATATTCATTAATGCTGCAAGCCGTATTGGAGGCTTCATGTAATCGGAGAATACAAGAAATGTGGCACAATAACTTCTCAAGCCGCCATGCAGCATTATTCCGTTTGCAATTCCACCCATTGCGTGTTCTCTTATTCCAAAGCGAATTGTTCTTCCGCTTCTGTTTGCTTTTGTAAAATCGCCGTTATCAGGCACTACAGTATTGTTTGACGGAGCAAGGTCTGCCGAGCCCCCCACAAAATTAGGTATTGCCGCACACAACTTCACCAATGTATTGCCGCCTGCGACCCTTGTGGCAATACTTTCGCCAACCTTAAATTCAGGCAGAGCGCTCTCATCTATTTTTATTCCCCCTGTTTTCATATATTCATCCCACAGGGTCGCAAAATTATTATCGCTGCTTAATGACTTAAAATCATCCTGCCATTTATCATATACTTTTTTAAGTTCTTTTTGCCGCTCTTCAAAAAAAGATTTTGCTTCCGGAGAAATATAAAAATCCGCATCTTCCGGAATACCAAGATTTTTCTTTGTTGCCCTTACCTCGTCTGCTCCAAGCGGCGCACCATGCACTTTGTTTGTGCCTGCAAGGTTAGGACTTCCCTTCCCGATTACTGTTTTTAGAATTATCAGCGTTGGTTTGCCCGCGTTGCACGCGTTGCACGCGTCTTTTTTTGCTTCTTCAACACATTTTAAAATCCCTTCTGTATCATAACCATCGCTCTTTAATACTTGCCACCCGTATGCCTTAAACCGCTCTTCCACATTATCGCTAAATGTAAGGCTCACCTTTCCTTCTATTGTAATGTCGTTATCATCATAAAGCACTATAAGTTTTCCAAGTTCCAAGTGACCTGCAATAGAGGCAGCCTCGCTCGTTATGCCCTCCATTATGTCCCCATCACCGCAAAACACGTATGTAAAATGATCTATTATTTTTGTATTTTCTGTGTTGAATTTTGCAGCAAGCATTCTCTCGGCAATTGCAAACCCTACGGCATTGGAAAATCCCGCGCCCAAAGGTCCTGTTGTTGTGTCTACTCCTGCTGTGTGTTCATATTCCGGGTGCCCAGGAGTTTTTGAGTCAATCTGCCGGAAGTTTTTTAAATCATCAAGCGAAAGGTCAAAACCCGAAAGGTGCAAAAGCGAATAAAGCATTGCCGACCCATGCCCTGCAGATAATACAAATCTATCCCTGTTTATCCACTTTGGATCCTGCGGATTATAATTCATAATCTTTCCAAATAACAGTGCCCCAATTTCTGCTGCGCCCATTGGCAACCCCGGATGCCCGGAACTTGCTTTTTGTATCATATCTATTGATAGCGCTCTTACAGTATTGGCTACTGCTGCCACAGTATCTTTTTTCATTGCTTTTCTCCTATGATGCAATTATATATACAAACTTATCTTTTTGAAAGATTAGTATAGCAAGATGAATAATTTTTTTCGGAACCGCTGATTAAACTTGAATGAATCAGCGGTTCCATGTTTTTTCTCGATTGAATAAAGCAGCAATTACATTTCTCAAGGGCTTTGAGAAATAAACACACGTCAAACGCATGAATTATACTATCTCCCTACAAGGCAAAAAATTACAAAATTTCATGCGTTTGCCGTAAGTAGATACAAGAACGCATTGACATTCATCTATGTTGCCGCTATAATAAATACATAGATAAATACCAATGCGAGGTGACTATGGACAAAACGTACAATCAAGGTGTTTTGCTATTTAAGGCTCTCTCTGACCCCCATAGGCTTATGATTGTAGACATGCTGTCCTGTAGAGAATTGTGCGCTTGTGTGATTTTAGAAAAATTTAACATAACGCAACCAACTCTTTCACATCACATGAGAATTTTGTGTGATAGCGGCTTGGTATGCGGACGAAAAGAGGGGAAATGGACGTATTACTCATTAAATAATGAAAGCGTAAAAAACTTACAATCACTTTTGGAAGAAATCACGACAACGAAGCAAAATTGCATATGTAATGAAATTCCTTGCAAGATTGAGTGCAAATAAAACACTAATTTCCTAAAATATGGAGGGAGAAAAATCATGGACAAAATTATCGAACAGGTAAAGGATTATTACGGTAAGCAACTGCAAAGCACAAAGAGCCTTCAAAGTAGCTGCTGTACTGTAAGCCCGCCGCCGGAAGTACGTTCTGTTCTGCCATATATCGCAGACGAAATCAAAGAAAAATTTTATGGTTGCGGTTCCCCTTTGCCGCCATTACTAAGGGGAATGGCTGTTCTTGATTTGGGTTGCGGAACAGGGAGAGATGTTTACATTGCATCTAAGCTGGTTGGTGAATCCGGTCATGTAATTGGCGTTGATATGACAACAGAGCAAATCGAAATCGCAAAGAAATACCAAGAAGAACAGCGCAAAAGTTTTGGTTATGATAACTCAAATGTTACGTTTCATCAGGGCTATATAGAAGATTTGAAAAGCATCGGGATTGAGGATAACAGCATTGATGTTGTGATTTCTAATTGTGTAATAAATCTATCGCCAAACAAAGAGCAGGTTTTTAGAGAAATTTTTCGTGTCTTAAAGCCGGGCGGAGAGTTGTATTTTTCGGATATTTTTGCCGACCGGCGTATCCCGGAAGAATTGGCAATTGACCCTGTGCTGCGTTGTGAATGTTTGGGCGGTGCTCTGTATGTGGAAGATTTTCGCAGGCTTATGACAAAGATTGGTTGGGCAGACTTTCGTTATACAAGCGTACAAGGGTTTGACATAAGCAGCGAAAATATAAAACGCAAAATCGGTTTTGTTACACTTACTTCTCGTACTGTTCGGGCGTTCAAACTGGAAGATTTAGAGGATATTTGCGAGGATTATGGACAAGTAGCTTATTACAATGGTCTTATTCCAGGGCATACACATTTCTTCGACCTTGACGACCATCACCGGTTTTTTAAGGACAGGCCAATGCTGGTATGCGGGAATACGGCATCTATGCTATCAAATACCCGCTTTGCAAAAGTCTTCAAAGTAACTGACCGCATCACACATTTTGGCGCATTTGCAGGCTGCGGTTCAGACAGCAGTTCTTCGACAAGTGAAGCCGCACAAGCCAGTTCGTCATGTGCGCCGGGTTGCTGTTAAGCGAATTTATGAAAATATAATTAGGAGGTATTTCTTATGAAACCAGTAGTAGACATGAAACGGTGCTTTGCCAGCAAAACGGTGTGTATGGCAATCAAACTATGTCCGGTAGATGCGATTAGTTATTACGAAGATGACGAGCCTATCTTGGACAAAACCCTAAAATGCAACTGTAACGAACGCGAAGAACGCGGCTTGACCCCAATGTCTGTAAAAGGATATGAAGCAGGGTGCGATTGTGCGGACGGATGCGGTACTGATGGCGGTGATGATTTGTATGCCTGCGGCGGAACGCCTTATGGAAGAATCACCATAGACTATGACAAATGCACCGAATGCGGCATATGCGCTAAAGAATGTTGCGGCGATGCGATTGATATGGTGTGATGTTACACGCCAAGCATTGTTCTGAGAAGGAGATAAAAATAGCATGAGCAAACCCAAAGTAGGATTCATCTGCGTACATAATTCCTGCCGTAGTCAAATGGCAGAAGCTCTCGGAAAACATTTCGCCGCTGATACCTTCGAAAGCTACAGCGCAGGCACACATACAAAAGATAAAATCAATCCCGATGCTGTCCGCATAATTAAAGCTAAATATGGAATTGATATGGAGCGAACACAACGTCCCAAACTTCTTGAGGATATTCCTGCGTTGGATATTGTAATTACTATGGGCTGCAATGTTGACTGCCCAAATTTACCGTGCAGGCATAGAGAAGATTGGGGACTTGATGACCCGTCCGGCAAAAGTGATGAGGAATTTATGATAATCATCAAGGAAATAGAAAGAAAAATAAAGGAATTGGCACAAAGGATTCTTGCTCAATAGTTTTCTTATAACCTCTTGACTCCGCACCTAAGTACAGGGTTTATAATGTAGGTGGGTGGTTGTTATGATTTGAAGATGAAGTATAGCAAAATGAATAATTTTTTTCGGAACTGCTGATTAAACTTGACTCTAATCAGCAGTTCCATGTTTTTTCTCGTTTTCTTTTAGAAAACTACGAAAAAATGATAATAATGTAATGCTGCTTTATTCGCCGACGAAGCGAGTGTCGCGGGCAAGCTTGCTTGTACATGACCGAGCGAGGAGGGGAACAAAAGGTTTAATATCTTTTATTCTCGATTGAATAAAGCAGCGGGTTCTTAATATACTATAAACAACAGCAATTATGAAATATTTTTATAAAAAACTCCTTGATATAATGCCCGACAAGCCCATATTGATAGGCAGGGACAAGAATTTAAAGTCAGCAGTTTTTGTTCCGTTTGTAAATATTGATGGAATAGAGTATGTTCTTTTTGAAAAAAGGGCGCCTGATATACGCCAGGGCGGGGAAATCTGCTTTCCGGGCGGAATGCTGGAAGAAGATGAAGCGCCAAAGATCACAGCTTTGCGCGAAACAGTTGAAGAGCTCGGAATTCCGGAAGAAAAAATAGAGATACAAAACCACTTTGGATACCTTGTCGCAAATATGGGCGCAACTCTCGATGTATTTATAGGAACAATAAAAATTGATTGCTTCTCCCAGCTTACCCCGGACAAAAAAGAAGTTGAGGAGATTTGCCCTGTTCCATTCAGCTTTTTTGTTAATACAAAACCAGATACTTATTTATTGGAAGCGGAAATAAAATCGAGGTATTCTGATGACTCCGGAAATGAAAAAGTGTTCTTCCCGGCAAAAGAACTTGGGCTCCCGGAAAAATATCATTTTTCATGGCCTCCAAAAAAAGTAACAACCTATGTCTATAATTACGAAGGCGTGATAATATGGGGGCTTACAGCGGAAATAATCCGCGAGCTGGCAAGATATTTGGAAAAAGGAACTAAAAATGAATAAAAAAATTGATAGAAAAGTTAAAATACTTCTTGTATTTACTATCTTGTTTAGAGTATAATCTCGCTGTGAAAAGAAATATTAATTTTGTTAGTGCTAGTTTTTTCCAATATTGGTATTTAGGGAGATTTCTGGCAAACAAACAAACAAACAAACAAACAAACAAACAAACAAACAAACAAACAAACAAAATTTTATAACCAATTTTCACTTTGTCAAGAACCTAACAGCAAAAATTCATATATCCCAGAAAACAGGGCTGAAAATTTCCAGCGGGGGAATTTCGGCTTTATAATATTTTTTACAAGGAATTTTACTCATGAAACAAATAACAAATAAAACAGTAATTTCTCTTTTTTCAATTTTCTTTTCTTTTTTACTTGCTTCGTGTTCCATAGACGATAACAGCTCAAACGTCATGACTGTTATTACTTTCAATGCTAACGGAGCAGTCGGAACCCCTCCTGATACGCGGACGGTCAATGGAGGTTCTTCTATTGCACTTCCGGATGGAGGCTGGATTGAATATTCTAAATTTGCTTTTGGCGGTTGGAATACCAATGCAGAAGGAACCGGACAAAACCGTAATGCGGGATCGTCTTTTACTACTAGTAGTTTGTTTGACAGCAATATCACACTTTATGCAACATGGGTTGTTCCCAGAATATTGGCAAAAGATGTAGAAGCAGGTGTTGTCAGCATCAGTATGAGAACGGAAAATCACAATATTCCTTACGGAACAACAGAATTTCGCTTGTTCAGAGCCAACTCACAAAACGGTGTGTATTCAGAAATCACTAACGCCAGAATCCTCGCTTCTTCAATTCCATTGATACTTCAAGATAACTCTGTAGACTGGACGACCCTTGGAGAGCATTATTACAAGGTGGCCGCAGTAACAGCGGAGGGAATCGAAATATTAGCAATAAGTGGCGTAAGGCTATCAAAGAGAGCCATGCAGCTTTTCGCGACAGGGAGAACTGTTCCTGGATTTATGGGAGTCCGCTTGAATAATCATCAGTGGACAGCACCTTCGGCAACGCGACTTACATTACTGACCCCTCCTCCGCCAGGGAACTATACTTTACAAACAGCTTGGGTTATCTCTTTAGGTGAGCCTCTCTGGACCTGGGGCAGAAATGAATTATTCAAAGCCAGCCATTCGCATGAAATAAATGTTACGAATAACTCTGTTCGCAGAACCTTTTTGTCTTCTTCCTTAACCTTTTTTTCGCCCTAATTTTGAGAGGAGTCCTTCAATGGCTGGATGGTATAGAATGATAGGTACTTGAGCAGCGTGATGAAATAGAAAATAAGTAATAATATCGGGGTTTATTTATGAAAAATAGAAAAGTTATTTTGAAGAGTTTTTATTTTGTAGTGATCTTAACAGCATTACTATGTTTATCGTGTGAAGAGCCTGGACCAATAGGGCTTATCCTGGAAAATAATGCAGCAGAAGCGTATCGCTTTACTGGCAATTTTTCTTTTGTTGCACAATCTTTTGACAGGATTATACAGCCTGGTGGAAATTATAACTTTGACCACTCAAACTCATCTTGGTATGGTAATTTTATTGTTAGAGTTTTCCACCCGAATGATCCTGGCACAGAGTTAAGAAGAACTACCATTTTTATTCCCAGACAGACAGAAAGGAAGGCTGTTCATCTGTCATGGGATGGAACTAATTTCAGACAATAATGCTAGTTTTGGATGTTATTTCCGAAAGCTATTCTTATGTGAAACAATGAGTATTGTTAACACTTATATTAATATGATAAGGGGAGTAAAATGCGCTTGGTAAAATATTTTGTGATTACTTGTTTAGTATTTATTTTGTCCGGCTGTGTTACGAACAGAGGTATGCATGATTCATCTATTCCAATAGAAGAACAAGCTACATTAGAAATCGATTGGACTTTAACTGTAGTTGAATTTAATGGTTTAAATGTTAATTGGAGAGCAGGTACATGGGCGAGAAATATAGGCTTTAGTAGCAGAGCGGTTATTGTAATTCCTGCAGGAGAACATACATTAATTGCTAATTATAATCAAAATATTGGGACATCTGGTCGTAGCTGGGCAGACGGATTGAGAATAACACATGTATTTCAGCCAGGAATCACATATAGACTCTCTCCATATATTTCTGGCAGAACAGTACGCTTAAACATAAAAGAGTCAAAAGATTAGAAAATAATTTTCTTCAACAATTTTTAGGATAGGCTCATTTTTCGTCTCTGGTTGGCACTTTGATCAACCATCAATATGTTTGAGCTATCTATATATTTTAATTTCCTTATCTTAATCAATTTATTTTTCAAATATGTATTGAATTTTGCTTTTAATATTATAAATACATCTTTTAAGGCAATAATTATTGTGGCTGTTGACAGATGAAAATATATTGAATAATTTAAAATTATAGGGGTGCTTTATGCAAACTTTGTTGCCCATGAATTCTTACTGCGTCGAGAAATCGTAAAATTTTTCAAAAAAGGAACTAAAAGTGAATAAAAAAATTGTACTTGGAACAGACCACGGCGGCTTTGAGCTAAAAGAGAGAATAAAAAAATATCTTGAAGAAACCGGAAATATGGTTACAGACATAGGCGTACTCAACAAAGATTCCGTAGATTATCCTGATATTGCTTTTAAAGCATGTGCGGAGTATAACGCAGGAAACTATGATTTTGGCATACTCTTTTGCGGAACAGGCATTGGCATTTCCATTGCTGCGAATAAAGTAAAGGGAATACGGTGCGCAAATGTGCATGATCTTTTTACAGCAGAGATGGCTAAGGCGCATAACAACGCAAACTTTCTTGCTTTTGGCGGCAGGATTGAATATCAGACCCCTGTTGAAAAACTGATAGAAAAATTTATCCAGACAACTTACGAAGCCGGCAGACACGAGCGCAGGGTAAGCAAAATTACCTGCGCCTGAAATTCGCCTGGTACATGCGCCGAAGGCGCAGGGCTCTGCCCTGCGGTCGTTTTGCGTACCCTTTATTTATTAGTCGCCTGCTCCTTTAGGTACATTTTTGCATCCTTAAAAAAGCTGGCAATGATAATGCAGAAAACAATTCCAATCGGAAAAGCAGCAATAATTGAAACAGACATAAGGCTGTTGATGGAATTTTCTGCAAAAATTAAACCTATTGGAAATATTATAAAAACGATTGCCCAAAATGCCCTTACCATATTTGCTGATTCTTCTCCGGGATGGAGTTTTTTATACGAATAGGATGACACTACATAAGTCAGCGAATCAAATGTAGTTGAATAGAATATAACCAGCATGATAAAAAGCGCTGCAAGAAGAACAGTTGACAATGGCAGAGTATCAAAAATCGAAATAATTGCGTGGCTTAGAGCCTGTCCGCTGTAAGGCTCGGCAATTATCTGTCCGCTGGCGCATAACAATCCTCCCGTAACAATATTGATAACATCTACATTTCCTGCAAGATGCTGGGAAAGAGCATAGTTTCCGAAAACGATAAACGAAAGAAATGTTCCCGCAAGACCGTAACCATAAGTTCCCAAAATTACATTTTTTATTGTTCTTCCTTTGCTGATTATTCCAAGGAAGAATGGGGTAGCGACACACCATGCCATCCAATATGCCCAGAAAAAGATTGTCCAGTTCTGGACAAAACTACCGTATCCTTCGCAGGATGAGCGCATGGGATCCATCCATGTTGAAAGCCCGATAAAGTTTTGGGCAAGATTCCCTATTGAAGTAACTCCCATTTCTACAATGAATTGTGTCTGTCCGCCAAAGAAAAGGATAAAAGCAATCATTCCCAAAAATAGCATGGCGCAGATCATACCGGCTCTGACGATTCCTTTTATGCCGAAAAACACAGTAATTGTATAAATCATAGCAATTAAAACAAGAACCATGACAGTTATAATTGTAGTCTCGCCGAATCCGAAAATCCTGGAAAGCGTGGCAGAAAGAAGAGGCGTTACCAAAGAAAATGTTGTAGCGGTTCCGGCAATCAATGCACAAATAGCAATGATGTCAATAACTTTCCCTGCGGCGCCGTCAACCTTATCTCCCAGAAGCGGCCGGCATGCTTCGGAAAATTTCTGTTTTGTCCGCCCTCTGGTATGCAGCATAAAAGCAAATGAAGTAGCAAGCATTACATAAAACCCCCACGGAATAGGCCCCCAATGAAACAATGGGAATGTTGCCTGCCATTCTTCAGGAGTTCCTCCCATTTGGTGTATCCGGCTTTCTTCCGCATACATCGCCCATTCGATTAACGAGTAGAAAATCAGATCGGCGGCAAAAACACTGGTAAATATCATTATTGCCCATTTATAATCAGGGAATAGAGGTTTTTCCATCTTACCCAATCGAATTTTCCCATACTTGGAGAAGGCAATATATAATGTGATTAATACAATGCTCAGCCCCAGAACAATATAAAATGTTCCCAATTGATTGCCCAAAAATCCGCGGATAAGATCAGTTATTTCTGTTGACCTTTCCGGATAGAGGAAAAAAACTATGAACAACGCGGTTACGATAACCAACGGTACAATGATTATTGGTTTGTCCAATAGTTGAAACATGTTTCTAAGTTTTGACATCTTCTCTCCTTTCATTTTATTTCTCTTATCGCAGCCTTACTGCCCTGACTCTCGTAATATCGCGGGTAGGATATTGCAATCTAAATCGATGCGCTCCAATACTCTCAGCTTCGTGCCTTGATCTGGCTTCAACAAGAAAAATCTCAAACCCGGTTCTGCCGCCATGCGACTCCCGATAATGCACATGTACATTATATTTACTTATACTTAGTGCGTTAGGCGCTGCATATTCTGAGGAATAGGCAAAGCTCTCTGCAAAAGCCTCTAATAAAAGAACACATCCGGCTGTTGAAAAAATAAGAAGCAAAAGAAAAATAATTGAAAATAATTTATTTCTCATTATCACTTCTTTTTATACAACTTGTCAGACATATCCAGTCAGCCCTTCGGCTTCCTGATAAAAAAATCTATCAGCTTCTGCAGCCATGCCGGCTTGCTTGTTATAAACTCATACGTGATTTGCGATAACTCGCGGCTTCGCAAATACCCATAGATTTTATGCGGATAGCTTTTCCCATCATAAATATAATTATTTTTTACAGCTATGTCAAGAGGTCTGATATTTTTTGTTGATGGAGCAAACTTTTTTTCAAGATTGCATATAAGCGCAATTTTATCATCAATATCTGCGATATTATACCATTTTTTGCCAATAGCTTCGGGCGTAGGCAGAATAATTTCTTGATCTTCGTGTTTATCATCGCGCGGTTCGTTATCGGAGCTTATCTTGTCATTCGCGCGTTTTTCCTTAAGTTCCAAAAAAGTTTTTTTAATAATAACAGGCCATCCAAGAGGAGAGCCTATGGTAACAAGATAATCTACTTTATATTTTTTCCCGATTTCCATTAGGGTATCATAAGCTATTATTGATCCCATTGAGTGGGCAATAAGCATTATTTGATGCCGCTTATATTTTTTTAGCTTTTCTGTAAGCCTCTGCCTGAATTCTTTTTTGGCATTTACTCCTGGTCTGGCAGCGCAATCACTTGTGTAATAAACATGCAGGTCCGAAAACTTTTTTCCCATAGCAATATCAACAATTTTATCAAGACCTGATAGTTCGCCGTCTCTCAAAAAAATAAAATCAAGCCCTGTTTCTATTGTTTTTCTTATGCCTTCTTTAAGCTGATTTTTTATTTTATTAAAGTCAGTTTCTTCATGAGGTATGTATGGCGTTGATGACAAATACTCAGGATTATTATGATCCCAATTATTGGGATCCTGCGGTGTTTCATAATTAAGGTCTGCCCAATAGACAAGATCAAACTTAAACTTTTTACTTTTATATTTATGTAATCTAAACCCTTCACATAGGGCTTCTTTCCACCATTTTTCAAGAAGTTCTTGCGGGGGCTTGTTATTAAGCCCATGTATTCCGATTATAACTTTTCCCATAGTAAAACACCTTATGTAGCAAACATTATTTATAACCTGGAATATTATAAAGTATATTTAAGAGCATCGTCAATAATACTTTGATGCTTTGTTCTTGGAAAACACAATTTGCATCAAGGCATCACGAAGCCAGTCAACAAACGCATTGCCTGTCATAGGAATATCTTTTTTGCTAACTGACCAAAAAACAAAACTGTCAGGCGATAACCCCAAGGGTTCTGTTTTGCAAGGTCGACCAACGCATCTATCAAATTGTGGAAAGGTATTTCTACTGTTCTGGTTCTATTGTTTTTTGGCAGCTTTAATTTATCAGCCCTATTCCATATCGTTCGGTTATGTGTGTGCAAGCACACTTGCGACCCGCACTTCTTCGCCGGATGTGCAAACTCTGCAACACGGACGTCACTGCCTGGCAGTGGATCTGGCGCAGCGACACGGATGTTATTATCCCGGACTTGTTACGGGGCGCGAAAAAGCGCCAGGCGTTTGCCCGCGGCTCTCGCTTCATTCGGAAATAAGGAATAAAACTTTGCCGGCGATCGGACTTGAACCGATACACCCTCGCGGGCGGCAGATTTTGAGTCTGCTGCGTCTGCCAATTTCGCCACGCCGGCTTGTTGTTTAACCTTAACCGCTTGGTTTTTTTTTGTCAATGGGTTAGGCAAAGGGGATTTGCGTACATCAACCAATTACCGTGCCTTTAAAAAACTCCATCCTGTCTTCAAGAATAGCTTTTAGGTTCTCAATATCTTTCCCTGCCGCAATAATAACCTTCATCCCAAGCTCCGCTGCTTTTGCAGTTGCAATTGGATCAAAAGGCACATTCTTGCCCGGCACCCACTCACTCCCAACCATTTTCTTAAAATCGTCCCAACTAATCTTATCAAGAGGCACAGCATCCGGATTTTTCTTAGGGTCATCGGAAAAAACCTTCGAAATATTCGACAAATTGATTACAGTATCTGCCTTAAACCGCTCGCCAAGCAAAACAGCATCAAAATCCGTTGAAAATCCCGGCTTCCAGCCCGCAGCAACAAGCACCTGCCCCTTAAAACTTATCGGAGCAGTTGGATCTGTAACAACATCATCAGTACAATAATCCGAAAAGAGAGCCTTTAAGAGTTCGCCATTGAGCCTTGTCGCCGCAATGCCTATCCAATCCTGATTATCATTATCAGGCGCAGCTGCGATTTCCCTGTAAGCCTTCTGATAATTGCGCGCAGTCGAGCCGCCGCCCACGACAAAGACCAATTTTTTTGCCCTGCCGGCATCGAGATAATTTTTTACGAGCGCAAGGAAGTTTTTAAGAAATTCCGTGTCAACCTGGTCCGGCACCACAATTGACCCGCCGAGTGATATTATTTTTACTATAAAATTCATAGATTTAAATATATATGTTTGCGGCGACACCAGCAAGGGGCAATCCTACACATACTTATATGATAATTGTTATGTGTAATTGACTTGAAATTGAATTGGAAATATAAGCTGAAAAATAAAAGTCATTGTATAATGTAGATGTATAGTGATAACTACATTCACAGATTTATTATGTTGTGCAAAATTGTAACTTGCAGAATTATGTATTGACAATTATTGATATTGCTAAATACTGAATTCTAAGGTAATGTAGCCCCGAACTTGTTCGGGGCTACATTACCTTAGAATAAAAGGGGGAGTTTATGTCTAATTCTGTTTCAGCGCAAAATTTGGTTGTTATTGATACAATCAAAGAAGGTATTGCAATTGGTGTTAAAAACATCGGCTCAATTCTTGTTAATGTCATTTTATGGATATTAACAATATGGATTCCATATCTTAATGTGGGAACAACAATTGGTTTGACGGCAGGTATTGTTTCAAAAGCAAGTAGAGGCGAAGTTATTCCTATGACAGAAATATTCGATCCAAAATACCGTAAATACATGGGAGAATATTTCCTTGTTTCTGGTTTAGTCAGTCTTGGTATTTGGACAGGAGCGGTTTTCTTTATTATCCCTGGTATTGTAATTGCATTGGCTTGGAGTTTGGCAATTCTGCTTGTAATTGATAAGGGAAAAAACCCGATGGAAGCAATTTCATTAAGTAATAGCTGTACTTATGGCAATAAGTGGAAAATGACCGGGATTTATTTTCTGGTAGGATTAGCATATATAATCCTGATAGCAATATTTGGACTTATTCCAACATTGGGTGTATTGTTGATATTTGCAGCTTCGGTGTTATATATATTTATAAATATTGGCTTGCAAGCAAGTATTTATAAACAGCTTACAGAAGGTATTTAAAAAATACCTTGCCGCAGTTTTTTGTTTGCGAAAAATGCTGCGCATTTTCTTTATCGCAAACAAAAAGCCGTCAGTTACAGCCGGAACATATGTAACAATTATTTTGACGGAGAATAAAATGAAAGCTATATTGTTTGTCTTTGCGTTAATGCTGTTTTTTTCCTGTTCTCACTTTTTGGCAACTATGGAGCCAGCAAGTGCCGGCAATACTGCGAACGAAGAACTTATCATCGGCGGCGCTGTTATCCGAAAATTTGGACCTTTCCAGCGTATACAGGACCCTAGGAGTTCGCGGAGCAGGTGGGGGCATCCGCATATAGGGTATTATTTGCAATCCGAAATAGAAAGTATAAAAAGGATTGTTCTGGATGTATCTCCCAATAGAGCCCCCATGTTTATCAATTGCTGTCATGGCAGGTGGTTACGCAGCAGCCTTGACGGTGTAGAACAACTTGTAAATCTGCAAGAGGTTATAATATCAAGCTCCAGAATTGATGATGTAGATTTTTCCCCTCTTTATAATTTGCAGAATTTAAACAGCATTACTTTGATTGGAGAGAGTCTGAGTTTGACTGCAATTCCTGACTTCAGCGGGCTGGCTTCCAGGGAATCAATACAACGGCTTAGTATAGAAAGAGCAATGTCTCTTGACAACTTGAATAACATTAAACATCTGCCTAACTTGCAAAGAATATTTATCATGAGTCCAGGGATAGGCAGCCTGGAAGGCATAGGCGGTTTGGAGAAACTTGAATCGTTTGAAACCGGGAACGCTTGGGACAGCAGGCTCAGGATAGCTGATATGCTGCCTCTCCCCAATTTAAGGCGGTTAATTTTGGGAGATGTTCGAACAGTAGATATAACGGGAATAGAGCAATTAGTTTCACTTGAAGAACTTGCATTTCTTTGTACCTTTCACGGGCGGCTTAGCCATGTAAAAAACATTCAATATCTTTCAGGGCTGGAAAATTTAAGGTCTTTAAGAGTGGCAATAGCAGAAACTGATG
>WQTU01000089.1 GCA_009786125.1 Spirochaetota bacterium | reverse complement strand
ACTCATTATAGGATAAAGAGTTAGCAGATAGTATGTGAAATCTAAGCATTTTGTAATTCCTTATGTTGTAATGAGATAACTTTTTTCATGCGTTTGCCGTGAGATATTACCCTGCAAGACTTGCCCTTTGGATATAAAAAGCGCTATAATATATGCAATTAGTTTAAGCGGCGGAGGACACAGTGCAGGTAAAAAGAAAAATGGTTGTAACAATCGAATATATTTTAAAAAACGAAAAAGGTGAAATTATTGATCCGGGCGGTAAACTAAAATACCTCCATGGCTTTAAAAATATTCTTCCGGGGCTTGAAGAAGTTTTGGAAGGCAAAAGCGTAGGAGATACTTTTAACGTGGCTGTGCCTCCGGAAAAAGGCTATGGACCAAGAGATGAAAATATGATCTTTACAGTGCCTGCAGCAAATTTTAAAAGAACCGAAGACTCAGAGATTGAGGTAGGAATGGAATTTGAAACCGAAATCAATGAAGTTCCGTATATCTTGACTGTTATTGAGAAAATGGGGGATAAAATCAAGGTAGACCTAAATCATCCTCTTGCAGGAAAAGCGCTCTATTTTGATGGAAAAATTACAAATATACGCGATTCCTACAGCGACGAACTTGTAGACGGATATCCTCTGAAAGACGACGGCGAAGATAAGGAAGAATAGCTGAACAAAGTCTCGCTTGATAAAGCAAACCAGTGGCAAACTGTATCCTGAAAATTCGTGCAATTGCCAAGGCTTGATTTATCAGGCACACGGAAATGTTTGTGATTTAATTTTCCATTCTGCATTGACAAAAACATAAGTTCCTGCCTGCCTGCCATTGGCATTGTAAAAAGCATCAAACTCCGCACTGATTGCCGGCCAATATATTTCATCTGATTCTATTTCTTCCCAAGTCCCCAGCACAACATTTGCGCCAATGGTAATGCTTGCAAGAGGGTTGTCTGCAAATGCTCTCCAGCCAATATATGTAACACTATCGGGAATTACGAGGCTTTCAAGCTGATTGCTTTCAAATGCTCTTGCTCCAATGTATGTAACACTCTCAGGAATTACTGCACTTGTAAGCTGGTTGCTGCTAAATACCGAATCTTCAATAACTGTTATGCTGCGGGGGATGACAATGCTTGACAGCTTGTTCCGTGAAAATGCCCTTCTTTCAATTGTTGTTACGCCCTCGAAAATTGTTACGCAGCCAAGCTGATTATCCTGAAACGCACTTTCTCCGATAACATTTACACTGCCCGGAATTGCTAATCTGTCAAGTTGGTTGTTCCGAAATGTGTTATTTCCAATACTGGTTACGCCGTCGGCAATTTCAAGCTTGGTAAGCTGATTGTTACTAAATGCCCATTCTTGAATGGCAGTAACATTACCTGGAATGAAAAGCTTAGTGAGCTGATTGTTCTCAAATGCTCGCCCTGAAATTCTGGTTATGCTGCCAGGGATTGTTACACTAGAGAGTTGGTTGTTCCGAAATGCTCCGTGACCAATTACCGTTACGCTGTCGGGAATTAGCACATTCGTAAGCTGATTGTCACGAAATGTCTGGTTATGAATGACAGTTACGCCATCAGGAATTGCAATATCAGTGAGTTGATTGTTGGCAAATACACCCCAGCCTATAGATACTACACTGCCTGGGATATATACATTTGCGAGCTGGTTGTTTTGAAACGCAGCAGCTTCAATGGCAGTTATGCCATAGGAGATGGTTACATTCGTTAGTTGGTTATCTGAAAACATTCTGGCACTAATGACTCCAATATTGGCGGGAATTGTAACACTGGTAAGTTGATTGCCGGCAAATGCCCACCTGCCAATATAAGTTACGCTGCTGGGAATTACTATGCTTGTAAGCTGATTGTCTCGAAATGCCGATTCCCCAATATTAGTCACGCTACTGGGAATTATCACACTGGTAAGCTGACTTTCGCGAAATGCCTCGCCCCAAATAGAAGTAATCGCCCTGCCGCCTATTCTGGGGGGTATGGTAACATCTTTTGCATTTCCCAGATAGCTAATAATAGCTCCGGATTTTATTTGAAAATCACTTTCATTATCGTATGACGATAATTCTAGCCCGGCGCAGCCTGTAAAGATAATAAGCATACATAATAACACAGCTTCGAATATTGCTTTCTTTGCATTTCTCATTTTTCATTCCCCGGACAACAACTGTATTATATGAACTGCGGATGCTGATATAGCTATTTTTGTTAAAAATTAAGCCATCGTGCCTGGCTGTCCGTTTGTTTCATGCGCTCCGGTTAAGGCTAGTTAAAAGCGCCTTGGTTAATTCCGGTGAAGAGAAAAGTTAGCCCTAAAAGCAAAAGTATTTTATTTGAAAGTTTTATTACCCTAAAATGTTTTGTATGAAGCTCATCCCATTTTTCGGGATTACTTGGCATGTACGGAAGTATCTTAAATTCAACAAGAAACATAACCAACCCTGCTGCCAGCAATATCGCACCAAATATTATTCTTCCAATATCCATTAATTCAACCTCATTAAATAATTTTCATATAATATCTTAAATAAAGGGTACGCGTACGCGACCCTTTGTTTCCTCATTCGCTCGGTCATGAGCGTGCAAGCACGCCGCGACACTCGCTTCATTCGGAAATAACTCATCAGGAAAAGTCCACAAGGCAAAACAGTTTAAAGAGCCATAAGCTTATTTTCAAATTTTGCATCAATTTCCTTAATTTCTACAAAAAATCGTTCAAGCTCTTTCTGTGTCAGCCTTCTTTCCGAAGGAGCCCTGATTGTCGCAGGGTTTATCTGCTGACCGCGAAAAATAACCTCATAATGCAGATGATACCCTGTCGAAACTCCTGTTGTGCCCACAAAACCAATTACTTCTCCCTGGCGCACATGCCTTCCCGGCCTTATGCCGCTTGCAAAAGAATTCATATGCGCATAAAGAGTTTTAAATTCATTTGGATGACGAATAATAACAGTATTACCAAAGCTTCCGTGCCAGCCCGCAAGCTTCACAACGCCCGAACCTGCAGCAATTATAGGAGTATTCCTTGGCGCTGCAAAGTCAAGCCCCCTGTGCATATGCGAGTAGCCTCTAATAGGGTGAGTTCTTCTGCCAAATCCCGAAGATATTCTTGCCCCATGAATAGGAGTTCTTAGCAAAGTTTTTCTTACACCTTGACCTTTTTCATCAAAAAAATCGGTTATTCCGTCATCACCTGTAAAACGGTAAAGTTTATGGGTTCTGTGTGCAGTCTCAAGCGCTGCAAAAATAATTTCGCCTCGCGAAACAGTCTCTCCGTCAAGATTAATTCTGTTTCTGAAAAGTATTTTAAACTCATTGCCTCTATGTAAATCTCTCTGAAAATCAACATCAAATGAAAAGAGCCGAAACATTTCCATAATAGCTGGACTGGGTATACCTAATCTTGCGGCATCGATATAAAGGCTGTTTTCAATAGCTCCCTGCCTTGCAAAATATAGAGGAATTGTTTTTACTTCAACCAGGTTTGCCACATACGCGCCGTTCCTGTAAGATACCCGCACTTCCATGCCTGGCGATCTTTCTATTCTAAGAAGCTCTACACGCGGATCAGATTGCGTTCCTTCCTGAGAAATGATGAATTTTATCTTTCTGCCAGGTTGAAGCCGCCGCAAATTAAAAAGAGGCGAAAGGCTGTCTATTATCAGTCTGGAATCATCATATGATACCCCGATATTATGAAGAATCGAGGAAATTGTTTCTCCTTGGTTTATTACTACTTCTTTTTCAAACCTCTTGAAGATGTTATATTCAGGCAGGGTAGGGTCTAAATTTGTACTGCTGTGTGCATAGCCTAAATTGTGCCGGCTTTCGGCATGTTGTGTTGTTATTATCAGAAATATGAAAATAGTGAGAATAAACAAGAAAGTGTAAGATTTCAAGTTATCATCTTTGCTTCTGTATATGTTTGAGAAAAAGTCTGCTGGTTTTTGAACTAATGGTTTTAATGCTTTATTAAAGAGCTGCAGGCTCATATAAAAAAATCTCCCGGAAAAATAAAATGTATTATACCGCAGGGCAAGCCCTGCATCCCGCGCCAGCGGCGCGTGCTTCGCTGCAAGCAGCGGGGTATTAATCCTTTTGTTTGTCTCCTCGCTTGGTCATGTGCAAGCATAGCTTGCCTGCGCCTCTCGCTTCGTCGACAAATAAAATAATATTCTTCATTCACCAACATAGCGAGAGTTGCGGACAACATGACCAAGCGCGAAGGTGAACAAAGAAGTGTTGCGAACACCTTTTATCTTTAAATATAAACAGCTAAAAACTTTACTGGTTATATAAAAAAACTATCATATTGATATTTTTTGTACTTTTAAAAATATCATGTTTATTGCCTCAATGCAAGCTGAAATTTGGGCATTTTTGGACAATTTTGCCTTGCGTTTAGCGCGATTTTCAGGTTGCTGCCCCAGTCCGCTGAGTCATTTGTCGCGACGTCTATATCACTGGGCAGGGTGCGGTGTCCATGTTGCTGCCCTGCGCTTAATGCGACATCCGTGTCGCGGCGCAGGGTGCGGCGTCCATGCCACTAAAAAATATCTCGACCATATCAGAATCTGTGAGATGTTTTGGCTCTGCGATGGAATTGCCTGCTGTAATGGTAAAAAGCTTTTTTTCTGCGATTATCCTTTTTCTGAGCTCTTTTTCGCTGCTTTGGAGCTGCTTTGCCTCTTTTTTAAGAAAATTGATTGTTCTTGAAATTCTGAATGCTGTTAAGAGCTGCTTTGTGGAAAGGGTATTGTTCCACGGATACGCAGAGCTGCCCCTACAAAGCTCCGGGGAAATAGTGCTCAAGAACTGCCCGGAATCAAAGCCAGGAAGCCCGGGCACAGCATAAAACATGGAAATACCCGAAAGTCCCGGATTTTTTGCAAGAAAAAGCAGAGAGTTTATTGCTTTTTCCGGGGAATCAGAATCAAGTCCTGCTATAAAATATGTTATGGCAGGAACTCGCTGTTCCCCAAGAAAGAGAAGAATTTTTTCGAGCAAGCTTAAGTCGCAATCCCTTTTTTGAGATGCTGTAACCTCTTTATCCAAAGATGTTAGCGTAAAATTAAACTGCCGGAAATTATAATTTTCTATGAGAATAGCGCATGTCTCCGGATCGAGAAGCATATAGTCGAGTCCGTTTTCTGCAGAGAAAAATATGTTGTTAGCGCTAACCCCGATTTTAAGAAAGAACTCTTTTATAACATCAAGCTGTTTAAAAAAAACAGGTTTGCCGCACAATATGTTGTCGTCTTCTATGTTTATAAATATTTTTCTGTTGCTGTGATTTTCAAAAGCGGGCAACATCTTTGCCAGGGTCTCTTTTAGTTGTTCCGGCTCTGTGTTTCTAAAACCTCTGCCGTGTGTAATAAAGTTTGAGCAAAACCTGCACTGCTTAAAGCAGCCCCGCGAAAGCATTATTGAGATACAAATGCTTTTTTTATCTGCATAAGCTATTCCTGCTGATGGGATAAAATCACCTGCTTTTGTGCGGATGCCCGAAGTTGGGGCTGTTGGCAGCGATAACAACAGCTCATGCGGCAATGCAAGATCTTTTGCGTAGTTACCACCCCCGCCGGACTTTCCCATCAGCTTGGATTCTTTGCACTGCGCTAGAAAAATTTCCGCTTCGCCAGTAATTATTGCGTCGAAATAGTTCCTAAAGTATTCGGGGAAAACAGAGACGCCGGCGCCGCAGGCAATAATTTTAACAGCCGGCTTTAGCTTCTTAAAACTTTTTGCAAAAGCAATTGCAGAGCCGGCGTAGCAAAATGCAAAGAGCGAGACAAACACAGTGTTGTAGTTACCCGCTGCTACGATCGAAGCGCATTTCTCTGCATCATAGCCAAAATGGGTGTAGGTCGTAAAAAAAGAACAGGGGCCTTTTTCGCCTGGCATTATATATTGGTTAAGGTAACTTATGGGCTTGGGGATTTCGATTTTGTGTTTTGCGCCTTTTGTAAAATCGAAAATCGTTGTTGAAAATCCGGCAGCGTTTAATATTTCTGCGCCTTTGAACGCTCCGAGCGAGGCAAATCTGCGGGGCGAAAAGTAAAAATCCTCGACAGGCGGTATTACTACAGCGGTATTCATAATTGGCATGATATTGTTTTAAGCTTTGCGCTGCAATAGCGCAATAAATCGCAATTGCGTAATTGATTTTATGAGGGGTTTTAGGTAATACTAATCTTGCCTATGGAAATAATTACCGGATTTCATGCTATCGAAGAGACTATAAAAAATTTGGCTTTGCCTTCTTCCGGCTCTTGCAAGCTTTACATAACCGGAAAGCACAAGCGGCACGATATTCTCGCAGCTATTGCATCTGAAAAAAAAGTCGAAGTTATAAAAACAGACCAAAAGGAAATAGATTCTCTTACTGATGATGATGACAACAGGGGCGCGCTATTTATTCTGCATACCAGAAAACGGCGCGGGGTGAAACATCAGTCTCTAAAAAGCTTTTTGGATCAATTGGCAGAAGCGCCGGATAAAAATAATTCGATTGTTCTGCTTCTTGACGGAATTACAGACCCGCATAACTTTGGCGCTATTTTAAGGTCTGCGGATCAGTTTGGCGTTGACCTTGTTATAATTCCCGGCAATAGAAGCGCAGGAGAAAATGCGACTGTAAGAAAAACATCTGCGGGCGCATCTGAGTATGTTTCTGTTGTAGATGATAATCTTGCGAGAAGTATCGATGCTTTAAAGAAAAGCGGGTTCTGGGTTTATGGCGCTGATATGAAAGGTCAGCCGTGCATGTCTCAGGATTTGCGAGGCAGGATTGCTCTGATTCTTGGGAGCGAGGGAAAGGGTATCTCGCGGCTTCTTGCGGAAAAATGCGACGGGCTTGTGAAAATACCTTCTCTGGGGCGCATTGATTCGCTTAATGTTTCTGTTGCCTGCGGCATATTGCTCTACGAAATTATTCGCCAGCAAACTGGGTGATGGATTTGCGGATGGACTTATGCTCCATTCCCCACTGTTGCCTAACCGCGTTCGAAAAACTTTTTGCCAATATCGCGGCGGTAAAAGCTCTCTTTAAAGTAGACCTCTTCTGCTGCAACATAAGCGTTTTTATTTGCAGTAATTATGTCTGCCCCCAGTCCAACTACAGAAAAGCATCTGCCGCCATTGGTTATAATATTGTTTTCTTCATCAAGCAGCGTAGACGCATGGAAAATAACAACATATTTTTCTTTAAAGCGCGGAAAGTAATGTACGGGCGCCCCTTTTTTATATTCCCCTGGGTACCCGCCTGCTGCAATTACAACACATATAGCAGTATCTTTTGATATTTTTAAAGGAAAAGATTTTATATTCTCCATGACAATTGCTTCGCAAAGATCGCCAAAATCTGACTGAATAAGAGGAATAAGAGCCTGCGCTTCCGGGTCTCCGAATCTTACATTATATTCAAGCAGCTTTGGACCTTGAGTTGTAATCATCAGTCCAAAATATATAATTCCTTTATAGCAAAGTCCTTCTTTTTCCATTCCTTTAAAAGTTGGCTCAATAATCTCTTTTTTAATTCTGTCGAGCATTTGGGATGTTAGGGACGGTACAGGACATATTGCGCCCATTCCTCCGGTATTGGGACCTTTGTCGTCATCATGAGCTTTTTTAAAATCTGCGCACGGCGGAAGAATTATATAATCTTTGCCGTCGGAAAGCGTGAATATCGTAACTTCCCAGCCTTCGAGAAATTCTTCGATAAGCAGTTTGTCGCTCTTCAAAATATCAAGTCCAAAAGCCAGAAGTTTTTCTTTGTCATCAGACTCAAGAACTCCTTTTCCTGCTGCGAGTCCGCTTTTTTTTATTACAATTTTTCCTTTTCTTGCATTTATCTCTTTTTCGAATTCTTTGGGAGAGTCGATTTCTATGGCAGATGCTGTGGGGATATTGTATTTTAGCATGAAGTTTTTGGAAAAAGCTTTGCTCGATTCAAGCATTGCAGCTTGTTTGTGCGGTCCTATGGCTTTGATTCCTGCTGCGTGCAAAGCGTCAACAACTCCTGCCGCAAGGGGCGCTTCGGGTCCCACAAAAACAAAATCAATTTCATGCTGTTTGCAGCACGCTACAACCATTTCGCTGTTGCAGGGATCAATATCCGGAAGATTTTCTGCAATATCTGATGTTCCGGCATTTCCCGGAGCAACAAAAAGCCCAGTAATACTTTTGCTTTTGGAAAAACTCCATGTAATTGCATGTTCTCTTGCTCCGCCGCCTAAAACTAGAACTTTCAAAATTATCTCCTACGAAATATGTACCCGCAAGGGGCATTTTATACCCGCAAGGGGCATTTTATACCCACAAAGGGCATTTTATACCCGCAAGGGGCATTTATATCCCTGCGCTTCGCCGGGCGTTCAGCTATTGGTAAGAATCCAGAAGATTCTTTATTACTTCGGGATAGGCTGTATATTCAAGGTTATGTATTTTTTTTTCGATTTCTTCAAGAGGTTCATTGAATTTTCTTTTAAAAGATTCCTGCCTTATAATCGGTCCGGTATCTACGCCGCCATCAACATAATGAATTGTAATGCCAAGCTCTTCGTCCCCGGAATTATAGCTTTTCTCAATAGCTCCTGTGCCGGGATACTTCGGTAAAAGCGACGGATGAATATTTACAATTCTGTTTTTGTACTTTTCAACAAACTGATGGGACAAAATCCTCATGAATCCAGCCAAAGCAATAATATCGGCTTTTTCTTTTTCGATTATCTCTGCAATTTCCTGTTCTGCAGCTTCTTTGCTTCTTTCAAAGTAGGGGACATAGTAGCTTTTTATTCCAAGATTCTTTGCGCGCTCAAAAGAATATGCCTTTTTTCTGTCGCATATAAGACATGATATTGTATGCCCGGTTTTTTGTATTTCCTCGGCAATAGCCTGAAAATTCGAACCATTGCCGGAAGCAAATATCGCAAGCCGCGCCATTTACCTTAGGTCACCGATAACAAATATTTCGATTTTCTCTTTTCTGGCAAAAGAAAGGAGATTATTTGCATTTTCTTTCCGGCAAACAAGCGCTATTCCTATTCCCATATTAAAAACCCGCCGCATCTCTGATTCTGCTATTTCGCCGTCTTTCATTATTTTTTTGAAAATATCCGGGGTTTTCCATGCATTGTAATTAAAAACAGCTCTTACGTTACTCGGTATTGTCCGCTTGATGTTTCCTTCAAGTCCCCCGCCTGTAATATGCGCTGCCGCAAGAATCATATCTGTTGAGAGAAGCTTTTTAAGTTCTTTTACATAAATTTTTGTTGGCTTCAAAAGAGTTATCCTGCCGACTTTATCTTTTTCATTTATTACTTTTCTTGCAAGCGTTAATCCGTTTGAATGAATTCCGGATGAAGGCAGACCAAGAATAACATCGCCGCGCTTTATTTCATTTTTTTTCGGAAGCATTTTCTCTTTTTCTACAAGTCCCACGCAAAAGCCTGCGAGGTCAAAATCATCCTCTTTGTAAATATCCGGCATTTCCGCTGTTTCGCCGCCTGCAAGAATGCACTCGCTCTCTTCGCAGCCTTTTACTATGCCTTTTATAATTTCTTTCAGCACCTTCTCGTTTATTTTCCCGCATGCAATGTAGTCAAGAAAATTAAGAGGCTCTGCGCCGCAAACAATAAGATCATTAGCGGACATCGCAACAAGGTCTATTCCGATTGTGTCATAGAGCTCGAATTCCTTGGTTAAAAGCAGCTTTGTGCCAACCCCGTCTGTTGCAGAAAGAAGCACAGGATTTTTGTATTTTGCAATATCGAGCTCTATTCCGCCGGCAAACCCGCCGATGCTTTTTGAAATAGCCCTGGATTTTATGGAAGCAATAAATTGCGCGAATTTATCGCCCCTGTCTATGTTAACGCCCGCATCAGCATAAGTTCTAATCATCTGTAGCTTCCTTGATTTCGAAAGGATAATTGCCCGTGAAGCAGGCAGCGCAAAAATCATCAGCATTTTCAATAACTTTTTTTATTTTTTCCATAGAAAGAAAGCGGACACTGCTTGCGCCAATGTGCTGCGCAATTAGCTCCGGAGACATTCGGTTGGAGATAAGGTCTTCTTTTGTTGGGATATTTATCCCAAAATAGCATGGAAATTTTACCTCTGGCGAGGAAAGCCGTAAATGCACTTCCTTTGCACCGGCTTCGCCAAGAAGCTTTACAATAAGCCTGGCAGTCGTACCCCGCACAAGAGAGTCGTCAATAAGAATTATTTTTTTTCCCTTTACAACATCTTTTACAGGGTTAAGTTTCATTCTTACCATAAGTTCACGCTGCTCTTTTGTAGGCATAATAAAAGAGCGGCCGGCATAGTGATTTCTCGAAAGCCCATATTCCAAAGGAAGCCCTGATTTTTCTGCATATCCCAGCGCCGAGGAGTTGCCGGAGTCCGGCACAGCCATTACGATATCTGCTTCAACAGTCTCATCCTCTGCAAGAGCTTCGCCCATTTTTTTCCGCATACTATGTACAGATTTCCCGAATATAGATGAATCCGGTCTTCCAAAATATATAAGCTCAAAAACACAGCAGCTCCGCGCTGTCGATTTTGCAAAAAAATCAGACCTCATGCCGTGCCTGTCAACAGTAATAACCTCACCAGGCTCAACTTCCCTTGCATCAAAGATTTTGAGAATATCCAGCGCGCAAGTCTCGGAAGCAAATACCACCATATCATCCTTTTTGCCAACATAGAGAGGTTTGAAACCATAAGGGTCTCTTACCGCAATAAGCGAATCATCCTTTATCAAAAGAAGACTAAATGCGCCCTCAAGCAGATTAAGCGTATTAAAAAGAGCCTTTTTAAACTCCTTTTCTTCAGATATTGCTAAAAGATGGAGGATTATCTCGGTATCAGCCGTACTCTGAAGTATCGCGCCTTTATCGAACACCAGTTTTCTGACTTCTGAAGAATTAGACAAAGCCCCATTATGCACGATTGCAATGTCGCCTTTGTTTGAAACAGCGTGAATTGGCTGAACATTTTCGATCTTGTTTTTGTCTTTTGTAGAATACTTTACATGCCCAATTCCGATTCTGGAAACTATATTTTGTTTATCTTTTTCAAGGTATCTTGAAAGAACCGCCGGAACCATTCCCAGGTCTTTATATGTTCTTATGCTGCCATCTTCATAATAAGAAATTCCCGCGCTTTCCTGCCCCCTGTGCTGCAGCGAAAAAAGCGTATAAAAAAGCTTCTCCGGTATCTTTGTAAGACTATCGGAGTATATGCCCGCAATTCCGCAATAATGTTTTGGTTTTGAGTTATCGTCGTCCAGATTATTTTTTTCCAAGTTAATACCTTCCAAGAAATAGATAACACTCTATAGGGACAATAGTCAAGCAGTCGCAAAAATTTGGTAAAATGGTTATATACTGATGGGTTCCAGCAGATTTGTTCTCCCGGCAAATTAGTTCCAGCCGCCAGTTTATACTGATAGGTTGACAGCCAGGTTTCTTGATAACCCAAGTCATGTGATTTTTCACAAATTTTGAATCAAAATGCGAATATCAAAAATGCGTCTGATAATTCATAGGGAATCGCTGATTTATTCTCGATTGAATAAATCAGCGGTTTCCATAGACATTAGCGGATTTGAAACTGGATTAAAAAGAGTCTCTTGTAAGAGGTTTGCCTATATATATGCCTTCGGAGCCCAGATAATTTAAAGTTTTTCCGTCGATAAGTATCTGAATTCGCCGTACTGTTGGAAATTCAGTCGCAGAATAGATAATCTGCTGCAGCTGACCTATATATCCTTCTCTTCCGAATGAATTAAAGAGAAAATTCTCGTTAAAATCCATAAAAGCTGTGCCGTCTGCTACCCAGATTCTGTTTAGCGCTGTATTTTCGGGAATTAGTGTAATATAATTTCTGCTAATCTCCGCAGAAGATACTCCGTCAAGCAAAGAAGTTATTGTAGACGTAAGCGGAGAGTTTGAAAATTTGATGCTTCTTGTGCTTCTTCTTAGCTGAATAGTTCCATCTGCCTCATTGATTGCGATAAAGTAGAGGGTACTATCCCTGAAGTTATAAGCTGGTGTTACAGGGTCCTGCCTTCTCTCTGGCTGCGCTTCGGGCGGAGGAGCCTGGATATTAGCTTCCGGCTGGCTTTCTGGTGCAAGCACCACTTCTCTTCTTTGCGGCTCCGGAGTTGGTTCTGCGGGTCTTACAGCTACATTTTCGGGAGTTTCCACTATGCGAAGGACTTGCGCAGTCTCGTTCCCATCAGCAGACCTTGAAAAAAGAGTTAAAAGCCCTGTTGAATCAACAACATTTTGCATTCTATTATGGTTTGCAATAAATAATGTAATAACAAGCAAGATCAGAGCTATCCAAAAAAAATAACCCAGCTTGAAATCCTTTTTTCTCGTTTTTCTTCTATTCTGGTTCTGTTGCGCCATACTTACATTAATATCGGCATTTTTACCTGTTTGACAAGTGTTAATAAAGGCTTTATATTAGTATAGATGAAAACTGTTAGTGGTATTTCTGCTTCTCCAGGCATTTATATTGGCAAAGTTTTTCTTTATAAAGAAGAACGCCTTAATGTTCCAAAGTATAAAATAGAAGAAAAAGAGATTGAATCTGAATTTTCAAGACTTCTTGCAGCAGTTGAAAGCGCAAAAATAGAACTTGAGACAATAAAAGAGACTGCCAGAATGATGAATATAAGTGAAAACGAGATTGCAATGCTCGATTCGCATATACTGATGATTTCGGACGAGGCTTTTATAAGCCAGATAAAAGATCTGTTGTCTAAACAGCTTGTAAATGTGGACTGGGTTTTTTATGAAGCAATAAGCGAGCATATAAAAACACTTACGGTCTCGCAGGATATGTATATGGAAGAAAGAGTAAGCGACCTGCGCGATATTGCCAAGCGTGTTTTAAGCAATCTTCTTGATACAGAAAGAGTAACACTTGCAGACCTTGAAAATGAATGTATAATTGCAGCGCATGATCTTTTGCCTTCAGATGCAGTTGTAATGGACAAAAAAAAGATTAAGGGCATTATACTAAATGCAGGCGGCAAGACTTCACATACTGCCATAATTGCAAGAGCTTTTGAAATCCCTGCTGTAGTGGGGTTATTCAATATCACGCGCCGGGTAAAAACAGGCGATAACATTATTATAGATGGAAATGCAGGCGCTGTAATTATAAATCCCGATGAAGAGACAACAAAAATATATCTTGAAAAAATAAAAAGACAGGAAGAAATAGACCTTCACCTCCAATCGTATATAAAAAAAGAAGCAGTTACAAATGATGGAAAAAAAATAATTGTAGCAGCTAATATCGAAATTCCGCAGGAACTGGAATCTGTTAAAAACCATGGTGCAAGCGGCATTGGGCTTTTTAGGTCAGAGTTTCTTCTTCTTCAGTCTCAGATTTACAATAGCGAAGAAAGACAGTTTGAAATATACAGCAAAATTCTTCAGGAGATGGAAGAAAAACCGGTTACAATAAGAACACTCGATATAGGCGGGGATAAAATTATTCCCTATCACGAAGATATCCGCGAGAAAAATCCGCTTCTTGGCTGGAGAGGAATAAGATTTTGCCTTACAAGCAGATATTTTTTTAAAAAACAACTTAGAGCATTATACAGGGCTTCGGTACATGGAAATCTAAAAATAATGTTCCCCATGATTTCCTGTATCGAAGAAGTAGATGAGATTTTTCAAATTATAGAAGAAGTAAAGCATGAGTTAAAATCTAAAGCACAGGAATTTAAAGATAAGGTTCCTCTTGGCATAATGCTCGAAGTACCTGCTGCCGTACTTGCAGCTGAATTTATTGCAAAAAAAGTGGATTTTTTCTCTATTGGAACAAATGATTTAATTCAATATACAATTGCTATCGACAGGGGTAATGAAAAAATAGCATACCTTTACCAGATGTACCATCCGGCACTTTTGAGACTGATAAAAATGTCAGCCGATGCGGGGCGTAACGCAGGCATTCCTGTGAGTATTTGCGGTGAAATGGGGGGTGATCCGAGAGCCACTGTTGTTCTTTTGGGATTGGGCATTGAATATCTTAGCATGAGCCCTGCATCAATACCGGCAGTAAAAAAAGTTATAAGAAATGTGGATATGCCGGAAGCAAAACAGCTTGTAGACACTGTTCTGCAAAAAAGCTCGGGAAAAGAGATAGAAGCTTTTGTAGAGAAATGGTTTAATGAAAGATTCAAAGGATCTATCTAGCGTGAATTACCCTGTTGTTGTTATAGCCGGAAGACCAAATGTCGGAAAATCAACTCTCTTTAACAGAATTTTAGGCAAAAGAAAATCAATTACAGACCCAACTCCGGGCGTTACGCGAGATGCCGTAGCCGAACTTTATAATCCTGGCAGAATAACGATAAAACTTATGGATACAGGCGGGGTAAATACATCCGGAGTTGGGATAGAGAAAACAGTTTCCGAGAGAAGCTTGAACCATGTTAAAGATGCGGATCTTGTTCTTTTTCTTCTTGATGCAAAAGAGATATTGCCGGAAGATGAAATATTTATAAAAAAAATAAGAAAATATGCAGATAAAATTATTCTTGTAATTAATAAAGTTGATACGCCCGAAAAAGAAAACACGATATGGAATTACTACTCTTTTGGGTTTGACAAAGTTGTGCCTGTTTCTTCGGCTCACGGATATAATATTGATCTTCTCGAAGAGGAGATAGAAAAAGCGCTGCTTGCGAGAAACTATCAGCCAGATTCTCCGGAAGGCGAAAAAGAAAATGAAGAGGGCGGCGAAAGCGAAGGTCAAGAAGAAGACTGCGAAAGCGAAGAAGGTATTGGGCGAAGAGAAAACGTTATACGCCTTGCAATCATGGGAAAGCCCAATACCGGGAAGTCAACTTTGTCGAACAAGCTTACGGAAACAGAGCAATCCATTGTTTCTGATATGCCCGGCACCACAAGAGATATCGTAGAAGGCGAATTTTTGTTTGGAAAAACAAAGTTCAAAATTATGGATACTGCGGGAATAAGAAGAAAAAACAGAGTTACAGAGAATGTCGAATATTATTCTGTAAACCGCGCAATAAAAGCAATAGACGACTGCGACCTTGTTCTTATGCTCATAGATGCAGAGGAAGGGCTTTCGGATCAGGATAAAAAAATCGCGAATCAGGTTGTAAAAAAAGGAAAAGGCATAATAATTGTTTTAAACAAATGGGATAAAGTTAAACACCTTCCAAATATCATAACAGCAATGCAGGACAGAATAAGATTTCTTTTCCCTATTCTCGACTTTGCGCCAATAGTGCCTCTTTCTGCGCTAAATGATGCGAAATTTGATGACTTGCTTAAAATGGCGATAAAAGTGAACAAGCAGCTTGAGACAAGAATTTCAACGCCAGGTATCAATAAAGCATTAAAAGAATGGACAGAAGACTATCCGCCGCCGTCAATAGGTGGTATAATAAAATTCAAGGTAAGGTATATAACCCAGACAGGAATAAAGCCGTGCAGGTTTTTAATTTTTGTAAATAGACTCAAAGGTTTTCCTGCATCATATATTAGTTATATTAAAAATAAAATTAGAAAAAAATTTGGGCTTGGCTCTATTCCGTTCGAAATTAATATTAAAGAAACAGAAAAAGTATGGAAAGAAAATTAAATAAAATAAAGTCCGCGGCTGTGCGCGGCAGACAATTTGTTTTAAGAATACTCCTTGTTGTTTTCGCTTTTACAGGCATTGCAGAATATGCCGGTGCATTTAACCAAAACTTCTCATTTCCCGAAACACATTTTGTAAGAAGAGAGACCACGCACTTAATGCGGGCACCCATTAGTGAGCTGGATGGCCAGCGTCCGATGATTACCGACTGTTTTTTAACAGGCAGAAGAATCCAGTATCAGGTTGTATTTGACAGCGGGTTTTATTATTTTATATTTATTAACGAAAGAGCAGGCAGTTTTCCCATGGTTTCTGCCGGCACTTATGTAATAAGGCGGGATGCGAGAAGCGGCGTTTTCGATCAGATGAGAATCTTTTTAAACAATGACCCAAACTCGTTTGTAAGAGTCATAGCTCAGCCTAATGGTTCAAAACTTGAACTTAGTCTATTTAATTCCATGATATACAGAAATGTTCGTATGCCTATTACCATAGACAGACTTATAACCGAACCGTTTGAAACAATCATCAGGCTGTCGGATTATATAGTAAATTGGGACATCATTTTTCCTTTTTACAATGAAACAGAAAACAGATTTGTTATGAATGCAGTAAGAGCTATTAACGAGAAGCTGCCAATGCTTAATGATTCGGATGATGGCGCCCAGGCTGAGGACGGCAGTTTTGTTTTTATAAGAAACAGCGAACCAAACCCGGCGAGAGGGTTTAACTGTTCGGGTTTTGCCAAGTGGGTTGCGGACGGTGTTTTTTATCCAAGAACCAACAGGCTCATGGATGTAGATGCGCTTAGGGTAAAAAATCTTCTTGAGAGAAGAAATACTTTGAGCCTTCTTTTTGAAGACGAACGAGACCCGCTATTTGGACTTGACTGGACGCGAAATATTGCTATGACTATTTTTGAGCTTGATACTCCAGGAAGACGCGCCAGGTTTTCTGATGTAGATGTAAGGAATTTTCCTTATGAAGTTTATTCGCCGGATATAGGTTTTTCGGTGGGGAATCTTAAAGTTCTTCTATATTATCTTGCTGTTACAAGTCCGGGGTATATGTATCTTGGGTCTGTGAACGGAGACTTTGGCAGAAACCCTGTACTGCGGCAGCACTACCATGTTGCTGTGTTTCTTCCCTATATATGTCCGCAGGGCAATTTTTATCCTGTTGTTTTTGAACGAAATATACGGCGGCCTATTGAAGCATTTATAAGAAGAAACGCAACGGAGTTTATTCATCTGGTGCGCATAAAACTGGACGAAAATTTTACTCTCCCTGATATATCTTTTTTTGCTGATGATGATTCTGAGGAAGAATAGCCGGGACTAAAGTGCTCTAAATTTTATTTACCGACGAAGCGTACCCCGCTGCAAAGCCCTGCGGTCGCTTTGCGCGTGCTTGCACGTAATACTTTTATACTCTGATTTTTAAGTAGTGAAATTTTCCCTGGTGAATTTAAGGGTGAAATAATCGCTGATTGACTACACAATTTAAAAAATTGCTTGACAAACAAAAGTTTTTAGCTATTATAGTGAAATACATTTTTTTATAGAATATATACAGCAAAAATGCAATTTCCTGTATTTTTTGTATTCTGCTTGTTAAACTTGAGGAGAAATTGACATGAG
>WQTU01000088.1 GCA_009786125.1 Spirochaetota bacterium | reverse complement strand
ATATTTCCATAACTTTCCTCACCCTCTAAATAAAGTAAGAATATTATACCCCAAAAATGGTTTTTTGCAAGGCATATTTTACAATTTGCACAATATCAAAATTTTGCGGTATGTCGCCTAACAATATATGTACGAAATTCGTATAAAAGCTTCCAGTTGTATAAAAAGCGAATTTCGTGTAATCATCAGCAAGCGGATGTAGCACGAACAAAAGTTGCGTATAATATGCAAAAGCAGACGTTAATACGAAGCTCATGATATATTAAAGAAATCAAAAAATAGTATCAAGAGGACTTCGAATTTTAAGGAGTTCTCTTTTGGCAATATGTGTATAGCGTTCGGTGGTGCGAAGGCTGGAGTGACCCAGAAGAGTTTGGATATAGCGGATGTCTGTGCCGCTTTCAAGTAAATGTGTTGCAAATGTATGACGAAGGCTATGAATAGATACTTTTTTGGAAATTTCGGCATGGCGGGCAGCTTTATCGAAAATATGCTGCGCAGAGCGGATGCTTAAATGGCTGGTCGCCGGCTGCCCGGGGAAAAGCCATGTTTTTATATCAAACATGGTGCAGTATTTTGCGAGAAGACGAACAACCTTTTCCGAAAGAAGCGTGCAACGATCTCTGCGCCCTTTTGCAAGTTTAATGTAGATAACGCCGCGAGCAGTGTCGATGTGTTCTTTTTTTAACGCAACTACTTCGCTGACACGTAATCCGGAAGAGTAGGCTAACATGAGAAGTAAGCGATGCTTGATGTTTTTTTCCGTGCTGAATATTTTGCTGATTTCTGTTTTTGCAAGGACAGATGGAAGATGTTTATCGTGGCGTGGCCGCCGTTGCTCGCCGATAATATCTTTCCTGAAAACATTTTTGTAAAAAAACTTTATTGCGCTAATAGTTAGATTAATTGAAGATGCAGAATACTTTTTGCTTTTTTCAGTGCTTGCCAAAAATTGAGTTATATCTTCCGGCTGGATTTCTTCGGGGTGCTTCTGAAGGGTATTGCATAGAAGCTGGTTGTAATAGAGATACAAACGTTGAGTCCGGGGGCTGTATTTTCTGGAGCGAAGCTCTGCTTCAAGCTTGATCTGCCAGTGTTCCAAAAACTTTTCAGAGAGAGGAGGGTGATTTAGGTCTGATATATTAAAATCTATTTTTGCCGGAGCGAAGGGTGTTTCAGCGTAACTAATCTGTTTCTGTTGGTGCTCAAAAAAGCCAAATACGCGAAGTGGGGCAGGGGACTTCTCTTCCACGCATACGCAAGGAATACTTGTTATGCTGCGGCTAAATTCTTCGGCGCTTATCTCTTGCTTAAAAATGAATTCCTGTTTTTCTTTGTTCCATACACCTCCTCTGGCAATGAGCTGATTGAACAAATATTTGTCATAAGCAAAAAAAGGAATCCTGATGCCCCTGGATTCACAAAAAAGGTATAATATTTTCATCGTGCTTTCCTATAAACTGAAATTTGTTTTTTCCATAATAATTGCTTAGGTATTAACTCTAGGTTTTGTTGTTTTGATTCAAAAAAAACAGACGAAAAATAAAAGGTACGCAAAGCGACCGCAGGGCAAGCTTCCCGGCGCTTTATCGTGACATGGATGTCGCGCCAAAGGCGCGACCCTTTTGTTTGTCTCCTCGCTCGGTCATGTACAAGCGGAGTTTGCACACAAAGTCCCCCTTGTGGGTGTGCCTGAACGACGAGGTGGACAAAAGAGCTATGTCCCTTGTGTCCAGAGCAAGTGAGGAAACAAAGGGTTACGAGCATACCCTTTATTCTGTCTTGGAGAGCGCCCACAAATAGAGACTTGCTACTGATGCATAGGGTGAATAGCGGCGCTTATATTTATTAAAAAGTTTTGGCGTAATTTTACGGTGTCTGTATAAAATCCGCAAGCCTCGATGTATGGCAAGATCGCCCCAGCTTAGAATATCCTTTCGCTGCATGGAAAAAATCATAAGCATTTCTGCAGTCCATGTACCGATGCCTTTAATCTTCACAAGCCTTTTGCAAACTTCTTCATCTGATAAATTATATAGCTCAGTCAAGTCCAGGCTGCCGTCAAGTATGGATTGAGCAATCTCTTTGATGCAAAGCGCTCTGCGGGTGGTTATTCCGCAAGCTCTTAGATCCTCCTCTGCTGCAGAAGCTATGGCTGCGGGTGTTAATGGCTTAAATTTCCCCGCAACTCGCCCCCAGATTGTAACTTGTGCTTTTGCGGAAATTTGCTGTCCAATAATAGAGTTAACCATTGCCGCAAAAAGATCCGGAATTATTTCGCGTTGGATATGCCCAATCTCATCTATTGCAGCGCCCAGTTGGGGATCGCGCGACTTGAGCCATTCAATTTCTGTTTCGCCATACTCAAAATATAACGAATCAAGCTTATCTTTTTTCATATTAGTATCATCAGTATATCATTTTTTTAAAAAATAAAAAAATATTGGCAAAAAATATTGACAAAAAATATAAAAAAAATATGATAAATTCGGAGAAGGAATTAGTGCAGATGTTGGTATCTATGCGGAAAATGATAGGCTGGATACAGTACAGAATATTAAACAAAAAAAAATTAAAAAACATTGGGCTTTTTTAACTATTAAGGCAAATAAAAAAATAGATTTAATATAAAAATATCTTAGAGATTATCTTACCGCAAAATAAATTTGTAATTATTTCCGAATGAAGCGAGAGTCGCGGGCAAGCGGAGCTTGCACACAAAGTACCCCTTGTGGGTGTGACCGAGCGAATGAGGAAACAAAGGGTCGCTTTGCGTACCATTTATTTGATCGCTTATAAACTGCATAAACACAGGCTTCAAAATTTATACTATATAAATAGTAACAAAGGGAATTAATATGAGTAGTAGACAAGGACTTTATGCTGTAATCGCATCAGTTGCAATCCAATTAACCTTTGGGATTGCATACATTTGGAGTATATTTCAAACAGGAGTTGCAAACAGCATTTTTGGGGGCAATAACGCAGCAGCGGGTCTTACTTTTTCGCTTTTGCTCGCTATGCTGACGTTCGGAAGTGTAATAGGCGGCAAACTGGCACATAGGTTTTCCTCTCGTGTTGTTGTATTTATTGGCGGAATCATTCTAAGTTCTGGTTTTTTTATTGCTTCATTTACTACAGAAGCCTTCTTTTGGTTACTTTGGGTATCATACGGTGTTATGGGCGGGCTTGGAATGGGTTTTACATACTCCACAACCATTGCGTGCGTCCAAAAATGGTATCCGCATAAAAAAGGTCTTGTTTCGGGAATAGTCGTCTCTGCGATTGGTTTAGGCAGTGTTATCTTTGCACCTGTCGTAGAGATACTTATTTCGAATTTTGGCGGCAGGGGTATTGGAGAACCAAAAACATTTATGGTTTTGAGCGCGATTTTTCTGATCGTGTGTACTATTGGAAGTATATTTATAAAAAACCCTCCAGATGGGTATATGACAGACAAGGTAGCAGCAAATAAGGCAGCAGCAGCTGTCAAAAGCTACACTAGTACTGAAATGCTTAAAACCCCGCAATTTTACTTAATAACCATCACGTTTCTCTTTGCGTGTATGGGCGGGCTCATGATGATTGGATTTGCCAAGCCCATTACAGAGGCAAAAGGGCTTGTAGAAACCGCTGTAATAGCTGTCTTGGCAGTTTCAGTGACAAATTCAATTGGCCGCGTGCTTTGGGGTATGATCTCAGATAAAATAGGCAGAATAAATACTGTCTTTATCCTACTGTTTGGCACAGCAGTGCTTTCTCTTCTTGTCAATGTCGTGGCAGGCTATTGGATTTTTGTTTTGATTGCGCTTATTGGACTTTTCTTTGGTGGTATGGTAGGCACTTTTCCGGCATTAACTGCCGACCTTTTTGGACCAAAACACATGGCAACAAATTATGGATTTGTACTTTTGGGCTTTGGGTTAGGTGCGATTATTTCATCACAAATAGCTGGTTATTACAAAAATATTGCTGTTCATGACATTAGTCTGATGTTTCCGGCGTTTTTGATTGCATCGTGCTGTGCAGCTGCAGGGCTTGTTATGATGATGGTTTTAAAAGTAATGCAGCGCAGGCAGGTAAAGTCCGGCGCTGTTGGATAGAAGTAAGCTGATGTCTCGGAGCTTGCCCCGGAGCCTGTTCAAAAAAACAGGCTTCAGAGACTAGGTTCTGAGGTTGTTTACTATTTCTTTAAACCTGTTGCCTCTGTCAAATTCATTTTTGAACATTCCAAATGATGTACAGCCCGGAGACATTATTATTACATCGCCGCTTTTACTTTCTTTAAATGCTGTTTCTGTTGCTTCTTCAAGCGAATTAAAAGGTCCTGTCCATGGAATGCCATATTCATTTAGAAACGGTATCATTTTGTCTGTTGCTGTGCCGCTAAGAAGGTACATACTTTCTGTTTTCCCTTTTAGCTTGTCTAAAACCACAAAGTCAATGTTTTTGTCTGTGCCGCCGGAAATAAGTCTTACAGGCGAAGAAAAGCTTTCTGCAGCAGCTATGACTGCCTGCGGAATTGTAGCAGCAGTATCATTGTAAAAATCCACGCCATTTATTTGGCGCAAAAATTCCATTCTGTGGGCAATGCCGCCAAATTCCGAAAGATGCTTTGCTATTACTTCGCTTTTTAGTCCTGCTCCATTATCGGACAGCCTTGCTTTTTGACCGCAAAGCCCGAAAAGATAGAGAGCAACGCCTGCAGCAAGAAGATTTATCCTGTTGTGAGCGCCGCTCATTTTTACTTTCTCCGGAAGAATTGCTTCTGTTTTTCCATTATGTTTTATAAAACCAGCGCCGCTTTCCTCAAGCCATGCTCCATCCATTTCTTTCGGAAGTTTGTATTTGGAAAAAAAGAAAGCTTTGGCTTTAGTCTCAGAAGCAAAAAGATGACCCCAGCTATCGTCGTAATAACAGAGTGTAAAATCACCAGTTCCCTGATTCTGGTAGATAATTTGTTTATCTGCAACATACTCTTCCATGCTGCCGTATCTGTCCAGATGATCCGGGTAAATATTTGTAATAGCAGTTACCGGCGGCTTGAATGTTTTCATATTTTTAATATCAGCCAACTGCCAGGATGAAAGCTCAAGAACAACAGGAGCGTTTTCTTCCAGGTCGTCAATAAAAGATAGCGGGGACATGGTTATGTTGCCGCCAAGCCTTGCGTTGGGATAAACTTCTTTTATTACATGGTAAATTGCAGATACTGTTGTTGATTTACCCTTACTGCCTGTTACAGTAATTAAAGGGTTTTTGCAAAGGCTTAAAAATATTGAAATGTCTGTTTCAATTCTTTTTGCAGCCTTAAGAAAAGGCGATTTTGGATTAACCGCAGGGTTTTTTATAACCAGGTCTGCGTTTTCAAAATCCTCTATTTTGTGTTCGCCAAGCACATATTGAATGTCAAAACCCGAAAGTTTTTCTATTGTAGGCGCTAGTATTTCCCTGCTGCGCAAGTCCGTAACCAATACTTTGGCGCCATGTTTTGCAAAAAAATGAGCAGAAGCAAATCCGCCGCCATTAAGCCCAAGCCCCATGACCGTGACTTTTAGATTTTTAATTTCTGTAGTTTTTAATAAATCAGATAAAAATTTCATATTCTTTCATACCCTGTTTGTTAAGATACCTGTCGATTTTTAGAGAAGAAAAATCATTATACCATGTTGTATCTATTTTTTCTTTTATAATTTTATAAATATCCATTTCTTTACAAAACAGATAATCCTTAAATAAATTTTCAATTTCTTTCATAAAAGGAAAAAGAAAACTATATGATCTGTCCAAAATTAAAATATGTTTTTCCCTGTACAAGGGTTCAAATTGAAGAGGAGAATAAGTTAATGTTCTGTATTTACAAATAAAGGGGTAATATGGATATGAAAGCGTATTATCCGGCAGAAAAACATTTGTAAAAAGCTTTGTCAGTTCACTGTCCATCCAGATTCCCCGTATAAAATACCCCCTGCCTGTTTCTCCTACCCATGTTTGCGATATTGATTGTTTAATAAAATAATCTGAGGTGTTTGTATCTCCTTTAATTACTTTTTCAATAGGCAAAATATCAATATCTACAAAAATATTTTCGGTGCTGAATTTATGCGTAATATCATTGTTCCCTTTTTCAAGAATTTCGCAATTATGGGGTTTAAAAGAGAGGTCAAGCCGCACAAGATAGAGAAAAGATCTTTCTTCGATATTATATAGCTTATAAAAAACAGGTCTAAGCGACTCTGTAGGGTCAAAAAAATATTCTGTGCCTGCTATTACGGAATTAATAAACGGAAGCACTTCTTTTAATACAGATGCCAGATTGGTTGTGTATTCATCATCAGGATAAGGATTTTTGACATCGTGATGGATCTTAAAGTGAGGTATTGTAACTGTTTTTTTGATTTTTAAAAAAAAGTCTTCGTTTTGAGAAAAATGCATGGTATATGGCGGGGGCTGACCCTTGTCCGGCACATGAGGGTTTTTAATGATTTCATTAATATCATTACTAATGTGCTGGATTGAAATAACATTTAAAATCTGATCCATATAGAGTTTGAATATATCTTTTAATAGTGAATCTTTCAACAGTTTTATTTACCGACGAAGCGAGAGTCGCGGGCAAGCGGAGCTTGCACATGGTCGAGCGAGGAGGTAAACAAAAGGTCGCGCAGCGTCCTTTTATTGCATGAGTAAAAATAGAGAGACAAAATAGAGATAGTCTATTGACTCTATTAAAAACCATTTGCATAATAAAGTATTAAGCCTTTTACCGTATATTGAATGAAACAAAAGTGATTTTATTCTTAAACCTACGGTATATGTTCGCGTGAGGGACGGGGCTTCTTGCAGCGCCGGCGAATAATAAAAAATATTGAATTTTAAGGAGAACTATAGTGCCTTGTGGTAGAAAGAGAAAAAGACACAAAATTGCAACTCATAAGAGAAAGAAAAAGCTTAGAAAAAACAGACATAAAAAGAAATAATAATAGTTTTTTTAAGGCATAAAGCATTAAGTTGTAAACCCTATATACGAGAAATACTTTGGAAAATTCTGTACTAGATTTGGTAAATAATCAGGAAGACTTAAAAAAACTTTCTATAAAAGAGCTTAAAAAGCTTTCTTCGGAAATAAGAGAAAAAATTATTGAAGTAGTAAACACCAATGGGGGGCATCTTGCATCAAATTTGGGTGTTATAGAGCTGGCTATTGCTGTTCATAGAGTTTTTGATTCGCCTGTTGATAAAATAATATGGGATGTGGGGCATCAGTCCTATGCACATAAAATCCTTACCGGAAGAAAAGATCAGTTTAAGACTCTTCGCCAGGCTTCAGGAATAAGCGGGTTTCCAAGAAGAGCAGAAAGCGAACACGATGCCTTTAACACAGGTCATTCCTCAACATCTGTTTCTGCAGGCTTAGGTCTGCTCACAGGTCTTAAAATGCAAAATATTGCAGGAAAAGTAATAGCTGTAATAGGAGATGCTTCTCTTACAGGCGGAATGGCATTTGAAGCGCTAAATCATGCAGGTCATATTAAAAAAGATTTAATAGTAATTCTTAATGATAACAATATGTCTATAAGTGAGAGTGTAGGGGGGGTGTCCCAGTCCCTGAGCAGGCTTACAACTACATTTGTTTATCAGCATTTTGAAAAAAAAATTGATAATTTTTTTCAAAAAATTCCTTTAATTGGCAGATCTATCAATAATTCTTTAAAAAAAATTAAAAAAGGAATAAGAGCTGTTTTTTACAAAAAAAATATTTTTTCGGAGTTTGGTCTTGAATATGTGGGTCCTGTTGACGGGCATAATATAGCACGGCTTATAAAAGTTCTTAAAAATGTTAAAAAAATGTCAAAGCCGGTTGTTGTCCATATTTCTACTATAAAAGGAAAAGGATGCGATCATGCAGAAGGAAATCCCGCTTTCTACCACGGGCTCTCGCCTTTTTCAATAGTTGACGGTTCTATGGAAGAAAAAAGCAAAATAACATATACGGAGTTTTTTTCCGGCATACTTGTTGATCGCGCTTCCAGGAATGATAGAATTATTGCTATTACAGCTGCAATGGCAGAAGGAACAGGTTTAATGTCTTTTAGCCAGAAGTTTCCAGAAAGATTTTTTGATGTTGCAATTGCAGAACAACATGCAATAACTTTTGCAGCAGGTCTTGCAGCTTCCGGGCTTAAACCTGTCGTTGCAATCTATTCGACTTTTATGCAAAGAGCTGTTGACCAGGTAATACATGATGTTGCAATACAATCTTTGCCTGTGGTTATTGTAATGGACAGGGCAGGGCTTGTTCCTAATGACGGCGAGACTCATCAGGGTATATTTGATATATCCATTTTTAGAAGTATTCCTAATATTGAATTTCTTTCTCCGTATGATCAGAACGATATGGAACTTATGTTTGATTATGCCATAAAATCCGACAAACCTGTTTTATTAAGATTTCCTAAAGATATAGTTCCGGAAAGTGTTGGCGAGAAAAAAGCGCTAAAAAAGGGGCGCGGCAGGTTTCTTTTTAAAGGCGAAGCAGATATTCTCTTAATCGGATACAGCGGGATTTTATGCAATATTGTGGAAGCTGGGACTCTTCTTGTAAGAGATGGAATAAAAAACGATATTTATGATCTCTGTTTTATTAAACCTATTGATGAAGAGTATTTATGTAAAATTATTTCCGCCTATAAAAAAGTTTTTCTTTTTGAGGATAGTGTTGTTTCAAATGGAATGGGTGAATATATAGCTTCGGTTTTATATAAGTATAAAGTTGAGGTTGATTTTTACTTTACCGGGCTGGGGGACTATTTTCCCAAACATGCATCAAGAAAAGAGCTTATGGGCAAAAGTTTTCTGGATGCAAAGGGAATATTTAATTATGTTAAAGAAAAAAGCGATATTAGAAAAATTTAAATTTTCTGATAAACTAACCAGCCAGGAACTTTTACCCAATATGGATTACCCTTTTTTTGAGAGGGTAAAACAAACTGGTTTTTTTCACAAAAAAAATGATTTTTCACTTGTAAATGCCTGTTTTCTTGCAGAAGCTGCTTTTCTTGCCTATAACCACCCTGCATTTATTAAATTCGCATTTTATTACGCGGGGTTTGATGAATTTAAGGCATTTCTTGGAAGAAATGTTGCAAAATGTTTTGTTGCAAAAAGAAAAAACTCTCTTATTGTTGTGTTTAGGGGAACAGATTACAGATTTCCGGATATTATTCATGCTTTTATTGCTGATTTGAAAATAACAATGTCTCCTGAAAGAGACAAAGGTCTGGTTCACTCTGGTTTTCAGGCTGTGCTTGATGAAATTTGGGAAGGAAAAGGGATGCTTTATGAGCATCTTTCCGAACAAAAAGAAAAAAACCCTTCGCTAAGGATTTTTTTTGCCGGGCATAGCCTTGGAGGAGCGCTTTCTTTGATTTCCGCCTCCAGGTTTCCGGCTGCTAATTGTGTATATACTTTTGGATGCCCAAGAGCCGGGAACAAGGAATTTACAGATTCTATAAAACCAAATGTTTATAGAATTGTTAATAACAATGATATTGTTACTGAGCTGCCTTTAAAAAAAATTATAATTATAAAAACAGCTGATAAATATTCACATGCCGGCGAACTTAAATTTATTAATTCCGAAGGTAAGCTAAAGAATAAAAATGAAAATAAATTGGCTCTTCTTGAGAACATTGAAGAAATGAATTTACCGGCAAAAGCTTCTTTTTTTGAAGAATTTGTGGTCAATCTTGTAAAAACACGAGCTTCTTACTTTGTTGATCATTCTCCCTATTATTATGCAGCGAAATTATGGAATATTTACCATGATTTGCCTGACTCAGAGTGAAAAAGTTTTTTAAATTTTGGTAAAAACAGAAGCTAAGTATAATATAATTATTGAAGAATAATAAGATTTATTATATTATACTTTGAGAACATTTAAGGAGGTTCTGTAATGGCTTATAAAATAACAGATGCTTGTACTAATTGCGGTGCTTGTGACAGCGAATGTCCTGTAGAAGCAATTATTGAAAAAAATGGCAAGAGATATATTACAGATGACTGTACATCATGCGGAATTTGTGTAGATTCTTGTCCTGTTGATGCAATAGAAGCAGGTTAATAAATTATTAATTTTTTTTCTTAAAAGCTGCTTGGAAAGTAATTTTTTGAGCAGCTTTTTTTGGGGCAAGGTATAGTGTTTAGCCGGGCATTCCAAACAGCATTTCATTTTCTAGGATGTTCTCAAGCCCCTTTTTCATTTTTATGGATATAGAGTTCATCGGATCATCTTTATTTTTATCAAAATAAGAGAAGATACGTCCGGGTCTGCTTATAAGCATATTTTCCATAACCAGTTTTGAAGCAAGAAACCTTTTATATTTATCTACTCCAAAAATAATAAAATCATCAAGAAGTCCTATTATTTCCCATGTAGTCTGTTCTGCCTGCGAATATTTTCCGGCATCTTTTTCCTGATCGCTTAATCTTAGAGGCAGGTTGTCAATTATCCTTTCTAAATTTTTTACAAGGTATTCAAGATTAAATAAACCTGTAGCGCAGTTAAAAAGAATAGCTTTTCCTTTTTTCTCTTCCTCTTTAACAAAGTCCAGAGGTATTGCAAGCCCTATATCTTCGCAATTAAATTTGTTATTTTCATCGTAAACAAGGATTCCGCCTTTAACATCAACAGGTGTTTTAAATGAAAAATCAAAGGCTGCTTCTTTTCCGGACAAAGCAAGTATTGCAACTTCTGCAAAATCAATGTTAAAGCCAATATTGTCAACATTCCCAAGATATACAAAACGTTTTCCTTCTTTATAAAGGGTCTCGTAAATAGTTTTTAATACATGAAAATTTTGCCCGTGTCCTCCGGGAAGGGATAGAATTCTGCCTTTGTCCCCATACGCATCTGTAAATATCTCTCTTTTTTTGCCAAAAGATGAGTGTGTAAATGCAGGAATATGGGGCTGTATACCTGTTAGCGGAGAAGTTATATCGATGCCTGTTTTTTCGGAAAGCTTTCGCAATATTTTACTGTTGGCATATTCTTTAAATCTTTTATTTATTTGATCATTATTATTGCAGCTTGTCATTTGAAAAAGAAGATGTCCAAAATCCTTTTTTCCAGTAATATCCATATATTTATTGGCTTTTATTAGTAATGAGCGCATTTTTAATTCTGAAAAGCTGTATCCTTCTGTGTAGTCAGAGTTTATATATGCAGGCGCAAGCCCTTTGGGATAATTTTTGTATTTCTCGGCTAAACTTTTAAAGAGATTTTCGCAATGACAAAAAAGAGGCAAATTATAAGAGCTATTTTTTATATAATCAACATAACTTGATGCAGAACCGCCATTTAAAATCCCTAAAGATGTAAATGGAAGCAAGTGAAGACCAATGTTTTCAAGTTCTTTGCTGTTAAGGGCAATGGTTCCGTTTTTTGATACTTTTTTTTCCGATAGGGTTACAGCATCTGTAAATTTCTCCAGATTTTTCTTTGCTTGCTCATAATTTACTTCCCATTTTATTTCTCCTGATAAATCAACAATCATATTGTTGTCCGGAGAAGGGATTCCTTTTGCATTAAAAGATTTATTATTTATATAATCTGGAGCATTTATTGTATTAAGTATTTTTTTTGTTATTTCAGGGTCAATATTTTTTTTTAGCATTTCTGAAATAAGAATATTATCCATAATACCTGCCTGTTTTGATGTTTTTTATCATAATGTGAATTTTGAAAATTATATATTATATAAAGTTATGTATAGAAGAGAAGCAGATAATTGTCAATCATGTCTCAGTCGTCAGTTAGGCTGTCAGGCAAGGCTGTTACCCAGGAGCTTCTTGTCCAAAAAGAAAGCAGAGCTCTTCTTTTGAAACCAGATTTTCACTTTGTGAAGAAAATTGTTTTTTATTGAGTTTTTTTTGTATTTCTGCAGAGCTAATTTTATATTGGCTTATAAATGACTTTATTTTGTTAGTTTGTGTTTCAAAAATAATTGCTTGTTTATATTTATATTTGATTATATTTTCCATTAATATAATTACGCTGTCTTTTAAAATTTTTACTTTTTTTAATAAAACCAGGAATTCTTTTTCACTAATACTGCTATTTGCTGCTATTTCTTCTATTTTGGCTAATGTGTTGGTGATAAAAAAAAGATCATCAATAATTTTATTTTTATATAGGTCTGTATCCATTTCCATATCAAGTGAAGTGTTTAGAAATGCGATCAAATTGCCAAGAAAAGTCAGGCTTTCGGTAAGAGTCTTTTTTTCTGAAGCTATAGTCATTTTAAAAATATCCTTTTTTCTTTTTCGGAATAAATTTTCGATTCTATAATGTGCTTTTTAATAGATTTTAATATTTTTTCTTTAAAATTTTATTTAACCTGCTTATTTGGGTCAAATTTACTTAAATTTCGGGGCTATTTTGTGATTATAATCAATCAAGCTTTTCTGGGCTGTTTTTTATTGACAAAATATTCATTGGAACACATAATAGAATAAAATATAGTTAAAATTAAGAGGAGAATAAAAATGGCGAATAAGCTTGATGAAAAAATGCTTACTGCTCGGCTTGTTGGTAAAGCAGGACTTATATTAGTAATAATAGGATTTTTTATGCCCTTTGGTTCTGGTGTCGCCTATACCGCTAAAAATGCTTTTGAAATTGCGACATATGCTGCTACTTTGGAATTTGCAATGATGTTTGATGGCGCTGAAGTAAGTTTTGCATTACGTGCAATCTTTGGTCTTGCGTGTATTGGTGTTATATTGGGGACTTTATTACTTATTTTTCGTATTTTAAAGAAAGATTATTGTTATGGTTATGGTCTAGACTTTGTTCTTGCAGCTATGCTAATTATTGCAGTTTGTATGATGTTTCCATATCGCGAGACTTATATGAGTGAGCTTCTAATTGGAGCTTATCTTGCTATAGCTGGTATAATAGTTTCGTTAGTTTGTCAACTTGCAGTAAGTTTAATGATGGCTTGTAAAATTAAACAAGAAACTGCTGCTTAACTTGAGTAAAAATAGTGTTTTGAAGGCAATATAGTAGGCGGGTTTACCGCTGATTAGCTGTATGTTTTTCAGTTAAAGGCTGTTCCAAAACTTTAGTTTTAGAACAGCTTTTTTCATTAGCGGTTCTCGCTTCGTCGGTAAATAAGAGAAATTCTATGGAATCGCTGATTTATTCAATCGAGAATAAATTCGCGAAGCATCCCGAACTTGTTCGGGGGCTATTTTACCTTATTACCTAAAAAATTACTTTTTCTTAATAGCTGCTGCTTTGAAAATTTTTAGCTCAGGCTTCTTCTTTGACAATGCCTGGACTGCTTTCTCAACTTCTCGCTTTTTTATTATATTATTTTCAAAAAGATCAATCTGGCTTGAATATTCCCGTTTTTCAAGCCCGTTTAAAGAAGCGCCAATAAGTCTTACAGGCTTTGAGCGGTCAAGTTTTTTATCCAGAAGAGCTGCAAGGGTTTTATAGATCTCGTCGGAGCAGCTTATGTTATCCGGGAGAGTAGTCTGCGCTGTAGTAACTAAAAAGTCAAAATATTTTATTTTAATGGCAACAGTTTTTGATACATACTCCGAGTCATTTAGCCTGAACATAAGGTGCTGCGCAAAATCAAGAAGTTCCTGCTTTAGCAAATCTTCGGACATTATATCTTCTTCAAATGTTATTTCGCTCCCAATAGACTTGCTTTTGGGATTGTCGTTCCAAACTCCAGGGTCTTCTCCCCTTACTGCTTTATATATATATTCTGCCAAAACAGCGCTGCCTAGCATTCCTGAAAGCATTTTTTTTGAATACAGACGCAGCTGTTTTATTTCATATATTCCGCCCTGGTTAAGTCTCTCAAGTGTTTTTTTTCCGATCCCATAGAGGTTTTTAAGTTTTATCGAATCGAGAAACTCTATTTCTTTGCCTTGCTCAATGCGAAAAAGCCCATCCGGCTTTCCAAACTCAGATGCAAGTTTTGCCATCATTCTGTTACCGGCAATTCCAACAGAAACAGTAAGCCCTGCGGTCTCTTTTATTTCCGAATGAGGAAACAAAGGGTCGCGTACGCGTACCTCGCAGCTCTGCTGCGGAACATGCGCCGAAGGCGCAGGGTGCAGGGCTTTGCTCTGCGGTTTAATACTCTTTATTTTTGATTTTAATTTTTTGGCTGCTTCTTCGGGCTGCCCGAAAATAAGAGATGTGCCTGTCATATTGAGATAAGCTTCATCAACAGATACAACATTAACTTCCGGTGAAAATTGTTTTAGTATTTCCATAATCTGATTCGAAACTTCTATGTATCTTTCCATTCTGCATGGAAGAAAAATCCCGGAAGGACATTTTTTTCGCGCTTCTTCGATAGGCATGGCAGACCTTATTCCAAATACTCTGGCTTCATAAGAACATGTAGAAACAACTCCGCGTTTTCCCGAGCCGCCTATAATTACAGGCTTGTTTCTGAGAGAAGTATCATCAAGCTGCTCTACTGATGCATAAAATGCATCCATATCTATATGAAAAAAAACATTATCCATAGATACTCTTTTTTACAACAGTATAGTCGTAAAAAATCATGTTGTTCCCTTTAATATTCATATAAAATGGCGAGATTCTGTAAATAAGCTTAATTTCAAACAGGATATTGGCTTCCCCCTCTATTAATATATCCAGTTTGAGAGGAAAGTCAGGATTGTATCCAATATGGAATTCGCCTCTGCGCAAATCGCTTTCAAGAGTAAATTGATAATTACTGTCCATAATAATCTGATTTTCTCCCAACTGAAAGAATACTTCTATTTGTTCGGGATTTCCTTTTGGAATAATATCAAGCACTATATTTTTTCTGTCCATAATCCGCGACAATGTTTTTTCGACTTCAAGCATCTCTTTTGCGTTATTGTTTGTAAATTCAATTTTGTTAAAGCTGCTTGCTGCAAGAGTGAAATTATTGCCTTGTTTTGAAATTTCAATATCTCCAATTCGCACAGGAGCTGATACCTTTACTGTTGAAGTATTTGTATTCATATCAATAGTATGAACAACCAAAACAGGCATTTTCTTGTTTTTATATATATCAAGCTGATAATAATAACCTATTAATGTTATAGCAACTAACAAAGTAACTATAAAAGCAATTCTTCTTAAAATTTTAAGCTTCCTAAACTCTGAGTAAGTTCGTATATGTAAAATCCTGAGTATCATCATAATACCGGGGAGCAAAGTTGCTGCTATAAGAAGATTCCCTGCAATTTTGCTTGAAATTAAAATACTGCAGAGATTGATGGCAGGAACTGTTAGAATATATATCAGAATATCAAATATAAAATAATAGGAAATTACCAAACACCCTATTTTTATTAGCCTGTTTGTTGAAAAAGAGAAGACTATTGTCCAAAAAAGCCCCCACATTATGATAGGCGCTAAAGTAATATTGAGAAATAGAAATATAACAAGGTTTATTAGCATAAGAAAAATAGCACTTGAAGAATAAAAACTGCTGGAATAGGGGAGTTTGATTTTCGAACGAAGCGAGAGTCGCGATGTGCGTACACGCTCTTTGCCCTGTGGCCGCTTTGCGCGAATGCTATTTAATTTTTCTAGCAAAAAAAGCGATAAAAAAAGAAAAACAATTGCTGTAATTGTTTTGATAAAAAAAACCATTACGGGGTTTTCAATCCAAATATTGGGTGTTCCCTTGTTCCAAAGTATAAATTCTGTAAAAAGCGTTGCAAGAAATAAAAACAAAAAACAGAGCAAAAAAAGCCAGATTATAACCCAAAAATTCTTAAACAATTTCCTGCAATATCGGTAAAAGTTATTGCTATATTTCATGGCAAGGACAAGAAGGAGCAGTACAAAGACCAGGGAAATTAAAATATTGTATTTTTCTTTTAAAAAAAAGTAGTTATTTTTAAATGGTAAAATTAAATAATTTATTTCCCGGTCAAGTTTAGGATAATCATCAGACATTGAAATAAGAAAAGAAATTAATTGAGAGACGCTATTTCTTTGTTCGCGGCGAAATATTCTGTTATAAAACAGCCTTTTATTATAATTATCTCCCGAGGTAATATATAATGCAGGTATATTGTTTTGCATAAAAAGATCGATCTGGGATTCTAAGCTATATCCTGCTTTATAGAGATTATTTTTTCTTAGATCTATAAAAAAATTTATATTATTTTTCCGCATTTCTCTAGATGCTTTTTTTATAAACCACAAGGGAGTCTGAGCTATTCTGGTTGCATTCGATATTTCAATAATATTTTCATAATTTTCAACGTTGAAATAAATCAAACTGACATCTGACTCAGGAAAAAATTCCTGCAGAAAAACTCTTGAGCCTAATTGCGCTTTTCTGGAACCTGAGGTTATTTTTTCCACAAGACTTTGGTCATATAGTAAGTAGTTTGTATCAAGCAAAGAAGGAAAGTATTCAGACCCTAAAAAAACAATTTTAACGCTTTTTTCCGGAGTATTTTTACTAAAGAATTCACACAATTGTAATGCAATAGCTATGTTAAATGAGTTATCTCTTAAATTATTAACAGGAAATGCATATATTATTGTATCATTGGTCTTGCCGGCAAAATCTACGATTATGTTTGTGTTAAATGAATGGGCGCCTCTTATTGTATCCAATGGCTGCTCAATATAAGGAATTGAAAGAGAATTAAGCCTGTCTCTTATGAATTGATATACCGCCTGCTCCTCTGCAGAGTTATTCTTGCTTGGGAAAAATTTTCTTAAATATTCAATATCAGATGCTATTTTGCTATTTATCCTCAAGTCTTGTATGAAATCTTCTCCATGAAGAATACAGGAGATAAAAACCAATAAGATACAAAAAAACTTTTTCATTCGCTATTAAGGATATTTTATCCCTTCTTAATCGTCAATGCGATGAACAAGGGAAATTCTAAGGAAGCACTGATTAAGAACCTATAATTTTAAAAATTTAATAGTAGGTTCTTATTTGACTCTAATTAATATCCCTTCGGGGCAGTGCTTCCATATTTTTTCTCGTTTTCTTGCAGAAAACTGCGGCATGGACGCCGCGCTCGGTGTAGCGACATGGATGTCGCGAAAAAACACCGGCTGCGAAAA
>WQTU01000087.1 GCA_009786125.1 Spirochaetota bacterium | reverse complement strand
TCCGCTAGGCGAAGCGCAACAGCCGCAAGCCGTGTATATAGCCTTAAATATTGATTGGATTAAGAGATTTGCACCGCTTTAACTCTTGTTAAGGCGGTGTTTTTTTTGAACGAAGAAGCTATTAACTGGTTTGGGGTTCTTCCTCACCGTGGCGAACAAAAAGCAGGCAGATACAAGCTAATACATACGTAACGATGGCGTATATCCAAAGAGACTGGTGAAAATAAAGGCACTCGCAAGAGTAGTTGTAAACAGACTCATAATACTGATAAAGAGGCTTGCAATAACTGCAATAATGTTTTGACATATCCAGAATAAAACCGTATAGCGGCGTTGTGATAAGTTGCGAGCTAAAAGAGAAAAGGTAATAATAGCCGATAAACAAACCGATTTTAGCTGGCCCGGAAATACGTACTATCATGGGCAGTGAGTTAATATTGATACAAGCCCAAAACACGCCGCTGAAGAAAAGTATTACATGTACAATCCAGAAATTAGTTATAAATATCATAGGTACAAAAAGAACGATCATGCCTGCAAGACCAATAAAGATGACATTGCGGCGCCCAATTTTTGCACCCAAAAGCCCGGATGGAAAAGCAAACAATATAACGCCGATTCCAATAACGCCCAATGATATGGATGCCTGCCCTGCATCTAAGTCTAATACTGCTCCAGCGTACAAACTAAAGAAAGTTTCAATGGCATTGTAGCCCATAAACCAAAAGAATATGGCGCTCAGGATTAATATACAACTCTTTCTTTCCTGTGCACTTAGTTTAATTTCAGTCTTTTTAGCTTCTTCTTTTGAAAGCAAAGGAGGATATATAGGTTCGCGAACAAATATGATCAATATAGCAAGAGAGAGCAGCGCAATGATGCCGCTTACCAGAAATGGCAGGGGGAAGCCGCCTAGTCCAAACAGTATACCGCCGCCTAAAAAGGCTATTACTGCACCCACTCCCCCCACGAGGTTTACAATACCATTGGCCTGACTTCGAAAAGGTCCGGGAATTAAATCCGGCATAAGTGATACAGCAGGGGTGCGCCAGACGCCCATCATGAAGGTAAATATAATCACCACAGCCATAAAAGACCAAAGCTGGTAAGTCATGTGCGGAATGAAGACAAAAAGTAAAACGCTTACAGGGATACCTATTAATAAAAAGGGCATGCGGCGGCCGAACCTTGTACGGGTACGGTCGCTCAGTTTGCCAAAAAGAGGTTGAAAAACAACGCCAAAGAAGTTGTCAATTGACATGATAACACCAATAAGGAAAAAGCTGATTCCAAAATATTCATCCAATATCCGCGGAACAAAGGCATTATATACGCTCCATAAAATCATAGAAGCGAAAAAACCAAAAGACAAAAAGAGTGTTTTTTTTATATCCAGTTTATTTTCTGACATTTTTCATACCTCTTCGCCTGTGTTTCCGGCATGTTTTCCGGGCAATAGACTGATGCGCTAAAGTGTGCCTGTATTAAGGTTCTCATTGTCATCATTGTATATTGAAGTGCTGTATAGCGCAATGAGCCATACCTTACTATCTGCTTTTCTTTTTTTAGGCTTGCAGCTTTTTTCTATTATATTTATCCTTAGAAAGATATTTCTGGAAGTAAATTTGAGAATACAGGGGACTGCAACCCTCGTTCTGTCGGCGAATAAAGCGCAGGAAAAGGAAAGGTAATGAAGGATAAAATATTTTATAACAATAAAGGCGCAGAGCTTTCTGCTTTGGGAAAATATGACGAAGCAGAGAGCTGTTTTAAACAAGCTCTTGAGCTGGAGCCCTGGGATTGCTCCCGCGAACCAACGCCTTGTGATTATATGATTATGTACAATATTGGTTATGTCCTTCTGAAAAAAGGCGACAAAAAAGAATATGTAAAATGGTTTGACCAGGCTTTTGGCAATGCAGCCAAAGAGAATAAGGGATTTCTCGCGCTTGATTGCGGGCTTGCCTGTTATGGCGTTGGGCTTTATGAAGAAGCTGAAAAATATTATGGTCTTGCATTTTCTTTTGGGGAATCTTCTGCGGAATATTGGAACAGGGTAGGTGTTCTCTCTTTTGTAACAGAAAGTTATGAAAAAGCAAAAGAATGTTTTGAGAAAGCAGTTTCTCTTGAGCCGGATCATGCGGATGCGCTCTATAACCTTGCGGACACATACGATGAGCTTGGGTTGCCGGAAAAAGCAGCCGAAGCAAGGGCTAAATACTCTGCGTTAGCTGCTGAAGAAGAGTAGGCGCTTAGCCCAGCGAGTTTTCTATTTCTATCGCGCGGTTAAATGATGCAGAAACAGCATCTATTACAGTTGAATTAAAGGCTTTTTCTTCGAGAGCCGAGAGTCCTTCTATGGTTGTTCCTGCAGGAGATGAAACAGCAGTTACTAAGTCCATTGGTTTTTTGCCGGTATCTTTTAATGTTTCATAAGCGCCTTTTAAAACTTCGGCAGATATTTTAAGAGAATCATCATAAGAAATTCCTGTTTTTACTCCTCCCATTGCAAGAGCATGAATAAACTGAAAAACAAACGCAATTGCCGAGCCGGAAAGAGCAGTAAATGCTGCTATCTGTTTTTCGGGTATAACAAAAGCCTTTCCTATGGATTCTGCAATTAAAACTGCATTGTTCTTAAATTCTTCGTCTGCTTTTTCGTGAAAAGAAACAGCGGTTGTAGAATATCTGCTCTGTGCAGCAATGTTGGGCATAAATCTGCATATATTATTTGTTTTTATTTTTTGCGCTAAGAGAGATATGGATTTTCCTGCGATAACCGAAATAATATTTTTGCCAAAGATTTTAATTTCTGAAGAAAAAAGATTTATTTCTTCCAGTGTTTTATCTATATCCTGCGGTTTTACTGCAAAAATTATGGTATTGGCGGAAGTAAAAAGCTCTTTGCAAGAGCTGGTTTTTTCTATGTTGGAAGAAAAAAGATTTTCTGTTTTTTGTTTTGATTTATCATAAACAAAAATATTACAGTCTGCATGAGCTTCTGTAACTCCTTTTGCAATGGCTTTTCCCATATAACCGAAGCCAAGAATGCCTATATTTTTTATCATAAAAGTTCTGCTGAGTTACTGAGTATAACAAAGTGTGTCCCGGCCTGGCAGCAGGGACACTGAATACTTTCGGTTACCGCTCGCCTAATACTCTATCCCAGGTTCTTGTAAACATTATATTGTTTTCTCCAAGATCTAAAAGAATCTCGCTGTTCAGTAAGGTTTCCTTAGTCAAAAAAACAGCAGGGTTGTTGCGCAGTTCTTCACTTACAAGTTCATAAGCAGGAATATTTGGCGCAAGAAAAAACACATATTCCATATTTGCCGCAGCAACTTCCGGTCTTAGCATAAAATTAATAAAACTATATGCAAGATCAACATTTCTTGCAGTTACAGGCATTACAAAGTTGTCAACTGCTATTGTTGTGCCTTCGATTGGTATTGCAAATCTTACATCATCGCTTTCTGCCATTGCCTGAAGCACATCTCCGCTATAACCATGCGATATAAAAAATTCTCTGGAGACAAGCCCTCTTCTATATTGCTCTGCATCAAATCTTGCCAGGTTTCTTCTCCACTCAATTAATAAGTCTCCGGCTAGTTCGTGTTCTCTAGGATCTATTGAATTCATGCTAAAACCAAGGTACTTTAATGCAGCTCCTATAGTTTCTCTCATATCATCCAGCATTGTCATTCTTCCTGCAAATCTTGAGTCCCCAAAAACTCCCCATGAAGGAACAAAGTCTTCGCCAACTACGCTCGCAAGATAACCAATGCCTGTGCTGCCAACCATATAAGGCACACTGAATCTCATTTCCGGATCAAGGGTAAATGGGTGAAATTTTGGATCTATGTTAACAAGATTAGGTATTCTTGAATGATCTAGTTCTCTTAACATGCCCTGGTGAATCATTATTTGCACCATATAACATGTTGGGACAACAATATCGAAGCCGCCGCTGCCTGCCCGAAGCCTTGCATACATTGTTTCGTTGCTGTCGTAAAAATCCATTATAACTCTAACGTTATACTCTCGCTCAAATTGTCTCACCAGGTCCATTTTGATGTAATCAGACCAGATGAAGATAAAGAGCCTTTCTTGTGTTCTTCCGCATCCTGTAAGCATAAAAAGGACCAGAAAAACCACTAAACCAAAAAACATTTTTTTCAATTCAATTTCCTCCTAGAAATTCTTTGATATATTAGTGCTAACAAAAATGTTAGCATTAAAAATATGGTTGATAATGCATTTATTACAGGCGGGGTTCCAAATCTTATCATGCTGTATATATGGATTGTAAGTGTAGAAGCCCCCGGACCTGCTGTAAAAAACGTAACAATAAAGTCATCAAGCGACAATGTTATTGAAAGCATCGCTCCTGCAAGAAGCCCAGGCGCAAGTAACGGTATGTATATTTTTCTAAAAAGCGTCCACCCGTGCGCTCCAAGATCCTTTGCTGCCTCCACAATTTTATAGTCGAAATCTTGAAGCCTTGCAAGTATTGTTATTGCAACAAAGCTTATGCAAAATGTTATATGCCCCAGTATGATTGTAACAATGCTAAGAGGCATTCCTATGGATACAAAGAAAAGAAGCAGGCTCATTCCCATCAATATATCCGGAATTACAAGCGGAATTGATATAATGCCCATATGTACTTTCTGTATCTTTGTTTTATATCTGTGAAGCGCAAATCCTGCAAGGCTTCCTAAAACAAGGGAAACTACTGTGGATACACCTGTTACAATAAGTGTGTTTTCAAGGGATCTCCACACATTGCGGTCTGCAAAAAGCCGCTCGTACCATTGCAAAGTAAATCCGCCCCACACAGTACCAAATCTTGATGCGTTAAATGAATTAGCCACAAGAATAATAATCGGTGCCCAGATAAAAGTTAGAATTATTATTGTAAGTATTAAAGGAAATTTGCTGTGTTTCACTTATCGAGAGCCTCCACAGCAGAAATTTTGCCGGACTTTTTTGATTTTCTTACTAATATTTGTATTAAAAACGGTATCATAACAGCAAGTATAAGGACTGTGGATAATGCGCTTCCTCTCGGAAGGTCTCTGTCTGTAAATACTCTTCTGGCAATTCTGTTTCCAAGCATTTCGCAGGTCGGACCGCCTACTAAGTCAGGTATAACGTATGAGCCAAGCGTTGGGATAAAGACAATCATGGTAGCAGAGATAATACCTACGCTTATGCCGGGCAGAAAAATAGTAATAAAAGATTGGATGCCTGAACTTCCAAGATCCCTTGCTGCTTCAAGAAGCTGAAAATCAAATTTCTCTGCTGCTGCATACAGCGGAAGAATTGCAAAAGGTAAAAATGAATAAACAAGAACAAGCAAGACAGCGCCTTCATTGTATAAAAGAGGTGTTCCTGGCGGTATAAGCCTTAAAAAAGTCAGGGTCTGGCCAATAAACCCTTCCGGATGAAGAAGGGTTTTCCATGCAAAAATTCTTATTAAAAAGTTTGTCCAAAAAGGAACAATAATAAGAAGCATAAGGTTCTGCTGCCATTTTTTCTCCATTCGTGCTATGGCATAAGCAACCGGTATTCCAAGAAGAAGGCAAATAATTGTATTAAGAAAACTTAGCCGCAATGTTCTTATGAGTATTCTGAGAAAAGACATATTTGTTATTTCTGAATAAGCGCTGAGAGTGAATCCTACCCCGATATTGCCGAATGGGTCAGATGTGCGAAAACTTATGAGTACTACCAGAAGTGTAGGTATAAGAAAAAATATCAAGAGCCAGGTAAAAGAGGGGAAAGTTATTAGTTTTTCCTGAATATTTTTTAGTAAGTCTTTCTTCATCTATTTTTCGTGTTTATTCTCTTCATCTGTAATTATATTTTCTTGGCTGCTTTCATCTTCGTCTAAATTAGGCTCATCATCTTCCGGCTCTTCAATATCCGGAATAGTGAGAAGCTGTTCATCTGCTTCCCTGTATTTCTCAAGCATATAGCAGTCATCTGCATGCCATGATATCCATACGTCATCGTCCCACTTGGGCGGCGTTTCGTCAAGCAGGTAACGTCTATGCAGTTTTTGGGTTGTAAAAAGCCACTCGCCGGATCTTACCCAGTATTTTGTAGATGTTCCTACATAAACCATGTTTTCAACAACCCCTTTAAGGATGTTAACTTTTCTATGCTCTTCGGGCTCTGTTTTTGACATATTTATTTTTTCCGGTCTTATACTTACATGGACAGGATCGCCTGCTTTAAGTTTTCTGTCATTGAAACAAATTATTTTTCCTATCCCATCTATGTTTATTTTTGCATATTCCTTGTCAATTATTTTTGTTACCCAGCCATCGAGAAAATTTGTGTCGCCGATAAATGCAGCTGTAAAACTGCTTACAGGACTTTCGTAAATCTCGACAGGAGTTCCTACCTGCTCTATGCTTCCTTTATCCATGACAGCCATTCTGTCGCTAAGGCTCATTGCCTCTGTCTGGTCATGAGTAACAAACAGAAAAGTAATCCCAACCTCATCATGAATCTGGTCAAGTTCTATAAGCATTCTCTGGCGCAGTTTTAAATCGAGGGCAGCAAGAGGCTCGTCAAGAAGAAGTACCTGCGGCTTGTTAATAAGAGCTCTTGCAATAGCAACTCGCTGCTTTTGCCCGCCGCTTATGTGGGCAGGTTTTCTGTCTGCTTCATATTCCAGCTGAATAAGCGCAAGCATTTTATCAACTTCGTAATTGACTTCTTTTTTACTTTTTCCTGCGACTTTAGGACCGAATGCAATATTTTCTCTTATAGTCATGTGCGGAAAAAGCGCATAACTCTGGAATACTGTATTAACTTTTCGTTTTTCCGGGGGGAGAGCAGTAATGTCCGCTCCGTCAAGGATGATTCTGCCATTATCAGGAGTTTCAAACCCTGCGCATAGCCTAAGTAAAGTTGTTTTACCGCAACCGCTTGGACCGAGTAGAGAAAAAATTTCACCTTTATTGATAGCTAATGAGATGTTTTTGACGGCAGCGACATTGCTGTAACTTTTGCTAAGGTTCTCGAAAATAAGAAAATCTTTCATTCCTGGGCATAATTTCCTCTAATAATTATATTATTATAAAAAAATATTTTTTATGCAATAGAATTTTTTATAATAATTAATAATTTATAGCAGCCCAAAAATTTATTTGCCGGCGGAGCGAGAGTCGCGGGCAAGTCTTGCTTGCACATCCGCCGAATAAGTGAGAGTCGCGGGCGTGCAAGCACGCACACAAAGTACCCCTTGCGGGTGTGACCGAACGACGAGGCGGAACCTTTTATGCAGGAAAATGAGCAGGCTTATTGCTCTTTTTGAGGGTTCGAAAGCCATCGCGCCTTAAAAAATCATATACAATAATTGCAACCGAGTTTGACAGATTAAGAGACCTCGCTCCGGCAAGCATTGGGATTCTTATACAATTGCTGTAGTTTTTTATAAGCAAATCTTCCGGAAGCCCCATAGTCTCTTTGCCAAACATCAAAAAACAGTTTTCCGTTACTTCGACATCAGTATAATTTTTTTCTGCCTTAACCGTGACATAATAAAAGGCAGCGGCGCTGTTCTTGCTGAAAAAATCATCAAGATTTTTATATACACTGATATTTACATCTTCCCAGTAGTCGAGCCCTGCGCGCTTTAAATATTTGTCGTTTATGGAAAACCCCAGCGGCTCAATTAAGTGAAGATTCGCACCGGTTGCAGCGCAAGTTCTTACGATATTGCCGGTGTTTTGAGGTATTTCAGGTTCATGAAGCACAATATTTATTGGCATAATTTGCTCTTATCAGTATCATAATATAAATAGATGCTTTTTTGTTAAATAGGCTGGCTGAAATTGTTGAAAAAAATATGGTATATATATATTGTAGAATGTTGCGATAAAACGCTTTATACTGGAATAACTACCGAGCTTGAAAGAAGGCTCGAAGAGCATAATAACTCTGCCCAAAAAGGAGCATATTACACAAGAATCAGAAGACCTGTGAAGCTCGTGTACCATGAAACAGCAGCTACCAGGGCAAAAGCAATGGAAAGAGAAGCAAAAATAAAGAAAATGGCAAGAGATTCCAAAATCAAATTAATAGCCCAATGCCGTGGTATGTAGGCAGATTGCAGCAAGAGGTATATTTTACTAATGAAAGAAAAAAGCAGAAAGATTTATCATGTTGGAATTGACATTGGTTCTACGACTGTCAAAATAGTTTTGATTGACCCAACAACAAAGGAAATTATCTACTCTGATTACAGAAGGCATAATGCAGATATTCCGGGAACGCTGGTCTCAATACTCTCTGTAATTTTGCTTTTATATCCTGATATGTACTTTATAACTGCTGTGTGCGGCAGCGGCAGCTTATCTATCTCCAAAAAAATCGGAGCTTTTTTTATCCAGGAAGTTGTTGCCAACTCTCTTGTGATAAGGAATTTTTATAAAGATGCAAGGGTCTCCATAGAACTTGGCGGACAGGACGCAAAGGTAATTTTTTTCTCGCAAGACGAAGAAACAGGTCAGCTTATTGCTTCTGATATGCGCATGAATGGAAGCTGTGCAGGAGGCACTGGCGCATTTATTGATCAGGTTGCAGAACTTCTCTCTATTAAAATAGAAGATTTTGGAAAGCTTGCGGATCAGGGCATCAAGGTTTACGATATTTCCGGAAGATGCGGAGTTTTTGCAAAGACAGATATTCAGCCGCTGTTAAATCATGGCGCTTCAAAAGAAGATATTGCTCTTTCCACTTTTCATGCAATTGCAAAGCAGACAATCGGCGGTCTTGCTCAGGGCATGGAAATAAAACCAAAAGTAATTTTTGAAGGCGGTCCGCTTACTTTTAACAAAAGGTTAATTACAGTTTTTAAAGAACGGCTTGGCTTAAAAGACGATGAAGTTATAATTCCGGAGCAGCCCGAGATTCTCGTTGCCTACGGCGCTGCGCTTTCTATTGGTATTATGTTTTCGCCGGACTCTTCCGAAGCAGCGTTATCCTCGCACAATACGCAAAAAGAAGCCAAATCTTTGCCGGACTTTCGCTGGACTTCGAGCCAGTCTGGCAAAGGGCTGGACTTTGAGCCTCTCGCACAGCAGACTGATGAGAACTCACAAGTGTGGGAGAAAATATCTCCAAAAGAAAACAACCGGGCTGCTGGAGGCAATGCTGTCGCAGGCAATGCACTAAGAGCAATAGAGCTTATTAAAAAAATTAAATCTCAAACAGCAAAGCATTCGCAGGATAATGCAATTGTGCAGGAAGCTCTCTTTTTTGATTCAGACGCGGAGCGAGAAGATTTTTTTAAAAGGCACAAAAATTTGCATCAGGCTTACATTGTTCCCGAAGGCTGTAAAGAAATTGATGTTTATATTGGAATAGATGCGGGCTCAACGACCTCGAAGATAGTGTTAGTGGATACCGAATGCCGCATGGTAGACAGCTTTTATTCCAGTAATCACGGAGATCCGTTTAAAGTAGTTAAATATGCTCTTTTAAGGCTTTATGAAAAATATCAGAATATGGGAATCAAACTTAATGTGCTTGGGCTGGGAACAACAGGATACGGAGAAATGCTTTTTTCCAAAGCATTTCTCGCAGATTACCATACTGTTGAAACTGTTGCGCACGCAGAGGCTGCCCAGTTTTTTGTGCCTGATGTAAGCTTTATTCTCGACATCGGCGGGCAGGACATGAAAGCCATAAGTTTGAGGAAAGGCATAGTTACCGGAATTGTCCTAAACGAAGCCTGCTCCGCCGGGTGCGGCTCTTTTGTTGAAACTTATGCAAAATCCCTTGGTATTTCTGTGGAACACATTGCAGAGCTTGCTTTCCGTTCGACTAACCCTTCGCAGCTTGGGTCAAGGTGCACAGTTTTTATGAACAGCTCGATTATTACTGAGCAAAAAAACGGCAAAAAGACAGAAGATATTTTGGCTGGAATCAGCCGCTCTATTATAGAAAATGTTTTTACAAAAGTTGTAAGGGTTTCCAACTTTAATGATCTTGGCGAAAAAATAGTTGTACAGGGCGGAACTTTTAAAAACGAAGCAGTGCTTCGCGCTTTTGAGCAGTATACCGGCAGAAAAGTTGTAAGAGTACCCTATCCCGGAGAGATAGGCGCCTTTGGAATTGCGCTTCTTGTAAAAAAGCGCATGGAAGAAATAAGCGAAATGCAGGGCGCTAATACGAGAGCGCAAAGCAGGTTCCAGGGCTTTGAGGCAATCCGCGAACTCGATTATGCTAAAAGGCCTTCTGTTGTATGCAATTTTTGTGCAAACCAGTGCAGCAGAGCGATAGTCTCTTTCACTAACGGCAGCACTCACATAACAGGGAATAGATGCGAGCGCGGAGAGATCGTAGGCTGCGAAACAGAGCCTGATATAAAACAAAAACTTAAAGATACAACAAAGAAGCTTGCATCTATTCCCGACACAATGAAGCTGCATGATCAACTGCTTGCGGGAAATTATCCTGTAAAAAAAGTTTACGATTGTAAAGTTAAAATAGGTATTCCGAGAACACTTGAGTTCTGGAACAGCATTCCTTTCTGGAAAACTTTTTTTACAGCTTTGGGCTTTGAAGTTGTGCTCTCTTCGCCGTCAAGTTATGACATCTTCGAAAAAGGACTGCAATATGTTCCGTCAGATACCGCATGTTTTCCTGCAAAACTTGTTCACGGCCATGTGGAAGATCTTGTAACAAAAGGCGTTGACCGAATATTTCTCCCAATGATGATTCGAATGCCTAAAGAAAATGATTCTGCAGACGGCAACCATACGTGCGTAATGCTGCAGGGATATTCCATGGTTGTGCGCCAAACCCATGATATTACTTTGCGAACAGGCATAAAACTGGATACGCCTATTTTCCATTGGTTTAACGAAAAACTTAAAAACAAGCAAATTTCTTCGTGGCTTGCCAAAGAGTTTTCAATAAAAGGCGATCTTGTTCGTGATGCGATTGAACAAGGAGATAATGCATTAAGGATTTTTAAATCAAAACTAAAAGAAGAGGGTTTAAAAGCTATTGAGTATATTAAAGGAACCGATAAGTTTGCAGTTGTTTTGGCTGGGCGGCCGTACCATTCAGATATGCTTATAAGCCATAATCTTTCAAGCCTTTTTACATCTTTGGGCATTCCTGTGCTTACACTTGACTCCCTGCCTGATCTTGAAAAACAGGATCTTTCAAAAGTGCGAATGGATACAATGATAAATTTTCATACAAGAATGATGGGGGCGGCAATAGCTGTTGCGAATCACCCTAATCTGGAGCTGGTTCAAATCGTAAGTTTTGGCTGCGGGCACGATGCTATTATTTCCGATGAAATGTTACGCGAGCTTAAAGAAAGGTGCGATAAAGAGCTGCTTATTCTCAAGCTGGATGAAGGTGAGTCTGCCGGACCGCTTAATATAAGAATAAAATCTTTTATAGAAACAGTAAAGTCGAGGCGGAAAAAAGCAGATGCAGCAGGCGAAACAACATCTGCCAAAAAACAACCTAAAAAAGTTTTATTTACCAAAAAAGATCGAAAAGAAAAAATTGTTCTTGCGCCAAATCTTTCGCCTGCATTTTCATATCTTTTTAGCCACGTAATGCGAGCTAGCGGCTTAAAAATGGAAGTGCTGCCCATAGCAGACAAAAGAGCAATAGAGCTCGGCAAAAAATATGTACACAATGATATTTGCTATCCTGCCCAGATAAATATCGGCGAAGCTCTTGCGTATCTTGAAACTACAGACAAAGATAAGTCGTTATTCGCAGTTGGGCTTGCAAAAAACTGCGAATCGTGCAGGGCAGGGCAATATGCAACGCTTGCGCGAAAAGCTCTTGATGAAGCAGGGTATCCAAATGTGCCTATTATTACAACAGGCGAAGATTATAAAGGGATACACCCTGGGTTTAGGTTTACAATTTTTCATCAGCTTAAAATGCTTTGGGGATTAACAATTGTTGATACTTTTGAAATGATGTTAAGACGCATAAGACCGTATGAAAAAATGAAAGGACTTGCAGACAATACTTTTAATCTTTATTTAAAGCTGCTAAGTGAAAATATTTCAAAAGGAAAAAATGTTCTGCTGAAAATTCTCGAAGATGCAATTAGTGCTTTCAATAGTATCGATATAAGCGATGAAAAAAGAAAACCAAGGGTAGGAATTGTCGGAGAGATATTGGTTAATTATCATCCTGCGGCAAATTGCTATATTGAATCATATCTTGAAATGAATGGCATGGAAGTTGTGCAGCCGGCAATGCACGATTTTTTCAGGAAAGAGGTTGTGGTTAACAGGGAGCTGGGAAGAAGAAAGCTGGCGCCGTTTGCATTTATGCGATATCTTATCCATGATATAACAGGCAAAGTTTTTGACTATGCTCATAAAAAAGTGTGGGAAATTGTTGATAAAAATTTCAGATTTGCCGAGCCAAGGGGCAATATCCACGGCATTGTAAATAATATAAGACCTTTTGTTGATTTATCCTATTCAGGCGCAGAGGGCTGGAAACTGCCGGGCGAGATACTGGAAATGTATGAATGCGGCGTGAAATCTTTTGTAATAATTCAGCCGTTTGGCTGTATTCCAAATCATATTGTTGGGAGAGGAATGATAAAAATGCTAAAAAAACAGTGTCCTAATTCGCAAATGATTGCTCTTGACTATGATCCTGATACAAGTATTGGAAATATTGAAAACAGGCTTCAAATGCTTATAATTAATGCAAAAGAACTGGAAAACAGAGAATCGCCGACGCAGCGAGAGTCGCGAGTGTGCTTACACACTTCATGACCCGAGCGAGGAGGTGAGCAAAAGGTGTTGTATCGTGGTACAATACCTTTTGTAAATAGATTTTAACCAGTATTGACTGATATAGCTATTTTTGATAGGTTGCATTATGCGAGTTGCCCATATTCACAGTGGCGTAAGAGGAATAGCTTCTTATGCGCTTAATTTATACAAATACTTCGAAAAAATAGGGGACAATACTCTGGTTGTCAGCGAAGCAAAATGGACAAAGCAGAAAATACCTGTTTATGAACCAAAATCTTTTTTAATAGCCGGAATAATGCCATGGGCAAGAAATATAGACGAAGTAGAAAGCAAGCTTCTGGAATTCAAGCCAGATGTTCTCCATCACCATCATCCTTCTGGCAGGCTTGATTTTAATATTAAAAGATTTAGAAAAGCACTTGATGTCCCATTAATCTGTACATTTCACATGGCTGTAGCTTCAAGGGAATATACAATAGATAAAATTATGAACACGTTTTTTAGGTTAACCAAGAGCAATTTTACAGATGCAACATGTTATGTTGCCATAAGTAAATTTGTAAGGGAACAGCTCTACAAGATAGGGGGAGTTCCAAAAGAAAAAATTGTGCTTCTTTATGCCGGAGTAGATCCAAATATTTTTAAACCTGTTCAATATGAGCCGCATGATACGCTTGAAGTTTTGTTTGTGGGGCAGATAACGCCGGAAAAGGGTATAGACAAACTCATTAGCGTTGTGCGAGAGCTGAATAAAGAGAGAAAAGTAAGGCTGAGTATTATAGGCAACGGAACTTTGAAAACAATTCTGATGAAAAGAACAAAAAACTGCCCGGAAATAAACTGGGTTGGCTTCCTTAACAGCCCGGAAAAAGTGGGAGAATATTATGCAAAAGCAGATGTTACTGTCATGCCCGTAAGATGGGATGAAGCATTTTCGTACATACCCATAGAATCGCTTTCAAGCGGAACGCCTGTAATTGCTTCCCGCCTTGGAGGAACTACAGAGATTATCCAGGAAGGGAAAACAGGACACCTCTTTACTGCCAGAAAATATGATGAACTTTATGCAATATTAAAAAATGCCGAAATACCAAAACTTTGGGAAATGGGCAGCGTAGGTCGTGAATATATTCTTGAAAAACATACGCTTGACACATTTGGGGCAAAGTATAAATCTCTTTATGAAAATGTAATCAATAACCCCGGAAATATTAAACAAATAGATTAGCCGAGGGTTATACAGAAGTTTACCTTTGTTTCAAAAATTTATGCGAGGCAGCCGAAGGCTATCCCGAAGCTTTAAAGAAAAATTTACTTTTGTTTTATAATTTATTCGAGACAAATCGAGGTCTGCTTAATAAAGTTTAAATGCGCGGATTGACTAATATGTATGATTTTGACAAAATACTTGGAAAGTATCATGAGTCAGGAGACGTGTTCTGGATATGAATCATAAGCTGTTGGAAATTGGCCGGGATCGGCTTACAATCGAAAACCTTGTTGCTGCAGCAAAAAAACAAATTGAAGTGCAGTTATGTAATTCTGCTGAATTTGAAGAGAGAATTACTTCAGGAGCTGCTTTTCTTGATGAGGTGCTCGAGAAACGCGGTGGAATTTATGGCGTTACTACAGGCTATGGTGATTCTTGCACAGAGAAGGTTAGCCCCGAACATTACCGTGATTTGCCGGTTAATTTAACCCGTTTCCACGGCTGTGGTATGGGAGATTATTTTGACAGCGAAATAACTAGAGCTATCATGATAGTCAGGCTCAATACACTGGCTCAAGGGTTTTCTGGTGTTAGCATGGAGCTGTTGCGCTCTATAGAATTTTTTATAAAACATGATATTCTTCCGCTTATCCCGCAGGAAGGCTCAGTTGGCGCTTCGGGCGATCTCACTCCTCTCTCTTATCTCGCTGGCGCACTCATTGGAGAGCGGCAGGTAACATACCAGGGTAAGATCCGTCTTTCATCAGAAATTTTGGCAGAACTTGGCAGACCGCCGTATCAGTTCCGTCCCAAGGAAGCACTCGCAATAATGAACGGAACTGCGGTAATGAACGCTGTCGCAGCCATTGCCTTTTCCCAGGCCGAATATCTGGCTGACCTTGCCTGCCGGATTACCGCAATGAATTCCATAGCCCTCAAAGGCAATTCCTGTCATTATAACAAGCGGCTTTTCGAGTTGAAACCTCATCCTGGGCAAGCTCTGGCAGCGGAAAAAATACGAACAGCGCTGCCTGTCGAAAGTCAGGCAGCAGCTTCTGTGCCTGGTCGCATACAGGATTCTTATTCAATCCGTTGTGCACCTCATGTTATAGGGCTTTTTTATGATGCCTGCGATATTTTCAGGAATTATATCGAAATCGAAATGAACAGTGCTAACGATAATCCTCTTATTGATCCGGAGACCCAATCTGTATATCACGGCGGACATTTTTACGGCGGGCATATCTGTTTTGCAGCGGATTCTCTTAAAAACATTATAGCAAATATAGCAGACCTGATTGACAGACAGTTTGCCTTGCTGGTGGACGCAAAATACAACCGCGGGCTTCCGCCCAATTTGACGGGAAATCTCGGTAAGCTTTCATGCAATCATGGCTTTAAGGCTGTGCAGATTGCTGTTTCTGCCTGGACTGCCGAAGCCTTGAAAACCAGTATGCCAATGAGTATATTCTCCCGTTCTACAGAGTGTCACAATCAGGATAAAGTGAGCATGGGGACAATTGCAGCCCGCGACTGTATAAGGACAAACAAGCTGGCAGCTCAGGTAATGGCAGCCGCACTGCTTGCTGTTTTTCAAGCTCTTGATCTTAGGCTAAAAAACGGCGAACTCACGCTGCAGGACTTTGGAGCAACAAAGAAAACCTACAATGAAATAGCTGTTTTTTTTAAATCTCTTGAGGACGACCGTCCTCTGGAAGCGGATCTCCGTAAAGCGCTGGAATATATAGAAAAACAGAGTTTTTCTTTTTTTACATAATATTTCTGCAAGGAGTATTGACGTAAAAATCATGTTGAATATCCGGCGAATTGGAATTCCTCGGGGGTTTTATTATTATATATACCCAGGACTATGGGAGGCATTTTTCAGCGGAATAGGAATTGAACCAGTGCTATCCGGAGAATCTTCCCCAAAGACGCTTGAGTTGGCGGCTTCATGTTCCGAAAGCGAACATTGTTTGGCTCATAAAATTTTTGACGGACATCTAAAGTCTCTCCAGGGGCGGGTAGATGCGGTATTTATTCCCCGACTGCTTTCCATAAAAAAACGGCATATCTGCTGTGCTAAATTCGGTGCTCTCCCTGATGCCAGCCGTGTGGGTGCGGCCGCACACATTCCGGTAATTTCAGCAGAGCTTGACGAAAACAAGGAACCATTAAAACGGACACTAATCCGCCTAGCCAAAGATCTTGGAGCGAACAAGGACAAGGCACTGCATAGTGTCTTAGCAGCTTTAACCGCTATGGCAGAAGAAAAAGAAAAACGAAAAACAGAAGCGCGAAATATTCCATCAACAGAACGATTCTTACTTCTTGGGCATTCTTATACTTTGGAGGATGATTTTATTTCTGGTTCTATAAAGAGAAAACTCAAAGCCTTGGATATTTTTGTAGAACTGATGACTTTTGGAGAGGGGCCAAAAGAACCATCGCCGGTGCGGTGGTGTACTTTTAATAGCATATACCACCGGCTTCAGGAGTTGGATCTGTCCCAGTATGCCGGGGTTATCCAGATTAGTACATTTAACTGTGGTCCGGATTCGGTTATGGTTGACAAGTATCGCCGTATTTGCCGGAGTCGCAACATCCCTTACCTTCTGTTGATGATAGATGAACATACAGCCACTGCAGGGATCGAAACACGACTGGAAGCATTCTGCGATTCTGTGTGGTGGAGGCAGAAAATGAAGTCCTGTAACCAAGCATGAGAAACTTGCCATCTCCAATCTGGGAAACTATACCATTGCGTTAGATTCAGCGGTTCGCTATATAGGTTATAGACATGTTTTTAATTACTACTGTCAATTGCGGTAACATTTTCTAAATGAGGCATTTGCTTTTTTGGGTAACATTTTTCATGAGGCAATTCGCATACCGAGATGCCTCATTTTAAAATGTTACCGAAAGTTATGGCTGCCTCATATAGAAAATGTTACCATAGCTACTTTTCCCCTTTGGTAATTTTCCGGTTC
>WQTU01000086.1 GCA_009786125.1 Spirochaetota bacterium | reverse complement strand
CGCAGCATCCCGAACTTGTTCGGGGCTACAATACCTTATTATCCTTTTTTCGTAGTTTTCTGCAAGAAAACGAGAAAAAATGTGGAAGCACTGATTAGAGTCAAATTTAATCACTGCTTCCCTAACTTGAGTATTTTTATTCTGATATTACTTTTTTCTTATCTGCAAACAGGATGCTCAAGTAAATCAGAAATAGCGGAATACAAAAGCCCTGTCTCAATTTATTTATTATCTGCCGGCAAACAAAAAATACCAATGGTCGGTATTGCTGCTGAAGAGGTGTGGTTTACCCGGGTAAAGAACTTTTCGGCAGTCGCTGCACAAGACAGGGAGTTTGTTCCCTGGCCTCAGGCTGTGAGGGTTTCGGACATAGCAGAAACAGAAAATGGAACAATAGTCATTTTAATAAATAAAAAAGGCGTTGCTGTTGTCAACGAGGCGGCTGTAACTAATAACAGCCTGCTTTTTTCATCAAAAATAACACACGAAAGCCTTTCCAGCTATACATCAGGAAAGATAATCACAGATTTGGGCGCAGGCAGCAATTCTATTTTATGTCATATATTTGTTGACAGTTTTTTTGTTGACAACCCTGTTCCTCCGTTTTCTCCTTTTATCAAAATAGATTTTGATTATATGAGAAATGGTGCGGTGCTCACAGGAAATGCGGTATATAGCCAACATAATTATCCTGCTGCTGTAAATAATTTTTCGCTTATAGATCTTAAAAAAGTAAATAATGAGTGGTATTCTGCATGGAAAAAAAGCGATGCTACCCGAACAATGTTTAAATACTTTACACACAGCAGCGCGGTGGGAGAAAATGCAAGCGAAATAACAGAAACAAGATTTAGGTTTGCTAACCGCTCTTTAAGCGAGAGTAATTTTTCTGATAAATTAAAGGAATTCATCTCAAATGTTATAAAAAATGAAGCAAATACTAATTCTGTTATTGAACTTAAATTGAGAAGCAAAAATAATCCGGTTGTTATGACATATTTGCTGAGAGCAGCGGGAGACGACAGCAGATATTATAAAAAAATATGTGTTGCAGCGGCGCAGGGAAGATATTTTATCTCTTACAATGGCAAGATATATCTTATTGAAAATGATAATTTATATCTCTTATCCGGTGTTGAAAAACTTCCGCATGGATTCAGGTACACTGCATTATATGCATCCGGGAATAAACTCTATGCTGCCTGGGAGCAGCAGAACTTTTTTCTTACTGGTGCATCGGGTCTTACTTTGATAGACATAAAAAGGGTTGATAAAATCCCGCAATAGTAATTTAATAGAGAAGATGTTTTATAAAAAAGCGATTTTATTCTTAGTTTTGTTTTTCCTTGCCCTGTCACTTTATGGGTTTGCGCCTGAATCATACGGCATAAAGGCCGGAATTATGTATATCAGAAATTCACATAAAGATAGCGCGCCATCTCCGGTTTTGCCCTTTCTTGGGGTAAAAGCCTATATCCCAAGGGGTAATAATTTCTATCTTGCCCCTTCTATTACTTTTAACTTGGCTGAATATTTCTGGAGCGAAGATGACAGAATGGCATTGCCTGCAGAGATTGAATATGCTGATGCTGTTTTGCTTTTGAATTTTATTATTGATTGCCCTTTTGTGCTGAAAACCAGAATAAATGACGATGTAACTCTGGGTGGGTTTATTGCGCCTACTATTATTTTAAGGTTTCCTGTAAGAACGCATGGCGCCGGTGAAGAGCATAGATCAGATATATTGACCTACTTTTATGCCGGAAGATTTTTTTTCCTTGGAGCCGGGGGGCTTGTTAAGTGGGATCATTCTCCAAGAAACTCACTTACAGTAAGGATTGATACTTTGCTTCCTGTTTTTAATCTTTTTAACAATGATCCTCTTGCCCAGCAGTTGTCAATAAGGGGAAGTCTTACATTTTCTTTTAAGACCAGAAGGGCAATGCAGGAAAAAGCTGCTGCACAATCTTCTGCTCAGGTTGCAGAGATTGGCGCAGAGTAAAAATCAGTTCTTGGCTAGATAAATTCCCTGATACTAGGATCATTTATGGAATCCCCGCTGCGGTGAGAAATTATAAGCGCACAGATGCCGGTTGCAATAACATCCACAAGAACAGCAAAACTTAAAAGAAGAGGAAGTATTGGTCTAAAAATCAAAAAACCATCTTCTATTCCGCTGCCGTAAGCTGCACATACTGCTGTAAGCAGCACTAAAACGCCGCTTCCCGGAGCAGTAGAAAGAGTAAAAGAAATTATAAAAATGAGAAACGTAAAATAAAGAACTTGTGCGAATCCTATTCCTATGCTTGTGTAAGATTTTAACATTACTATAAAGCAGATTGCTGTGACCATTGCTGTTCCGGGTCTTCCAAACATCGAAAACAGAGAAATTGAAACAGTTCCTGTTGGTCTTGATATTCCAAGATTATTATGGCAGTGCCGTATAAGCACATTATTTGCCAAATAATTATCTCCGGAAAGAAATCCGGCAATACCTGCGCCTAGAATAGCATAAAGATGCTTGTATGGGTTATCTCTAAGTCCAATTAGCCATAAAACACCAGGAAAAACAACAAAAATCATAAAAGCAGATGCAATAAACAGAATCAAAAAAAGTTGCTTATAGAGAGCTATTTGAGTTACAGAAGATATTGAAAAAAGCAAATATGCAGAAAGAAATCCCATTGCAGGAGCCATTACTTCCATTATTAAGCTATTAATATTGTACATTATGCGGTTAAATGAGTCAAAAAGAGTTACAATAGGTTTGGTTATTACTTTATCAAAGCCAAAGTTAAGTCCAAGAAGTAAAGCAAGAAATACTGTGGGAATTATGAAATTACCGCTATCTGAAAAAACACTAAAAAGATTTTTAGGAAATATTGCAAGAAACTGTTCGAGAAAGGATGGCAGCACTTCGACTGTTTTCTTTTCAAGGATAATAGGAATTCTGTGCGGTGAAAAAATAAGCGCTATAAGCACGCCTACTATTGTTGAGGCAAATACCGCAGCAACCATAACCATTATGGCATTCTTGCATACTCTAAAAAATTTACTGTTAAGAACGAGTTCATGCACGCCAATTGCCAAAGAAAAGAATATCAGCGGATAAAAAGTATACCGTCCAATGTTTATAAAGATATCAACGAAAGGTCTTACTGCCTGTGCGGCAGCAGCAGGATTATTTGAAAAAATAAATCCGGCGATAAGGCCAAGTATTAGACCTATAAGATATTTAATCCATATTTTCATAAAAGAACAATATAGAATTCCCGGCTATAAGTCAATTGCTTTCTTTTATCCAAAGATATTGATTTGTTAAAAAAACTAAAAAAGGGTATAACGAAACTGTTTAAACCATTTTCCTTTGGATTTTAATTTTTTATCCTGAACTATTGAAAAAACATAGTCTGCAAAAGATTCGGGAGTCTCTTTTCCTGCCTCAAAGGCATTTATATTTACAGTCAAACTAGTATCGTCCAAAAGAGTGTTTATGAAATTTTTAAAAAAATCTCTGAATGGATTATTTAAAGAGTATTCCAGGGCAAGAAAAAGACTAGACGAAGTATCATCTTTTGAAAGCTCATTTAAAAGCTCGCAGGTAATAGAAAGCTGACTTTTAATATAGAAATCAATTGTTTTTTGAATTTCTATCGGGTCCTGTCTGTAGATTGGAGTTTCTGCTTGCGGCGCAGAGTATATAATAATGAAATTTCTTATATGAGGGTAGTTCTTAAGATTAAGAATAATATTTTTGGAAGAAAAAACAGACTGATAATTCCAGGCAAGTTCTGTAAGCATTGCTTGTTTTTCGGCTTCTTCTGCTTCCAAAGTGTCATTTTCCTGCTCTGTGACTGTTTTTAGTACCTTATAGTTGTTTATTAAAAACTTATCGACAATCTTTTTCCCGCACCGGGTTCCTTGAGTTATAACAAAAACAGAGTTTTCCATAGTAAAATGATTCTATAAATATTTTGGCATTGAGGCAAGCGCATTATAACTGTTGTTGTTTTTGAGTTAATAATGTATTTTTATTTTGAGATGAAAATTGCAATTTCACAAATAAACACAATTGTTGGTGATTTTAGCGGCAACAGGGAAAAAATTCTTGAATATACAAATAGAGCTTTGAACAATGGAGCAGATGTTGTTGTTTTTCCGGAGCTCGCTCTGTGCGGCTATCCTTTGCATGACCTCCTTGATCAGGATATTTTTTATGAAAAAACCAATGAATCCCTAAATTGGCTGCAAGAAAATATTCCGGATAATATTGCTGTTTTGGTTGGTCATGTATCAAAAAATATCCACCATAACACACAAGGGCAAAAAAAATATAACAACAGCGTAAGTGTTATACTGCGGCAAGAAATAGTATTTAGTCAGGCTAAAGAAACCCTCCCTCTGTATGATGTTTTTGATGAAACGCGATATTTTCAGCCTGCGACCAGTCGCAACATTTTCGAATTTAAAGGTTTAAAAATTGGAATAGCAATTTGCGAAGATGCAACATGGACGTTGCATCCCGCGCGGCGGCACGGATGCCGCGATTTTGCGCGCGGGGCAACAACATGGACGTTGCATCCCGCGCGGCGGCACGGATGCCGCGATTTTGCGTGCGGGGCAACAACAGGGACACAGCATCCAGAGCTGGGTAGCAATAACCAAAAGCAACATGAAAATAACCCAATAACTGAGCTTGCCGAAAAAGGCGCGCAGCTTATAATTGCCCCGTGCGCTGCACCTTTTTCGGCAGGGAAACAAAAAGCAAAATTCGAGGCAATAAGAGAAATAAGCAAAAAAAACTCGGTGCCTGTTATATATGTTAATCTAATAGGAGGCAACGACAGTCTTATATTTGATGGAAACTCAATGGTTATTGATGAACACGGCGAACTTATCCTCGCTGCTAAAGACTTTGAAGAAGATATAATATTTTATGATACAGATCAAAAATATCAGACTATTGAGTTTAAAGAAGATTATTATAACGATATAGAAAAAGCCTTAATTCTGGGGCTTAGAGACTACCTTGCAAAGTGCGGCTTTAAAAAAGTTCACCTTGGACTTTCTGGCGGGCTAGATTCTGCCATAGTTACTTACCTTGCAGTAAAAGCCATAGGAAGCGAAAATGTAAAAGTTTTTGCTTTGCCCTCGGAGTTTTCTCCGCCCGGCAGCATTACAGATGCTCAAAAGCTTGCAGATAACCTTGGGCTTAAGCTGGAAACCATTCCAATTAAAAACCTATATGAGCAGTTTTTAAGCCATCTCGAACCATTTTTCAAAGACACCCCATTCGGGCTCGCAGAAGAAAGCCTCCAAGCAAGAATACGCGGCACCCTAATGATGGCTTATTCTAACAAGCACCACTCGCTTCTTCTTGCAACAGGAAATAAAAGCGAGCTCTCTGTTGGCTATTGCACATTGTACGGCGACATGGCAGGCGGACTCGATATAATTGGCGATCTTTTTAAAACTGATATTTTCAAATTGTGCAGGCATATAAACAAAAGAGACGGAGAAATTATCCCGGAGTCCATAATTTCCAAGCCGCCTTCCGCAGAGTTGCGACCAGACCAAAAAGATGAAGATTCGCTCCCGCCCTACGATATTCTCGATAAAATATTGGAATTATATATAGAAGAAAATCTTTCAAAAGAAGAGATTATTAAAAAAGGGTACGATGAAAAAACAGTAAGCTTTGTAATTTCGCTTGTTGCCAAGGCAGAGTTTAAAAGAGTTCAGGCTCCTGTTATACTAAAGATTTCCCCAAGAGCATTTGGACCAGCCAGAAGAGCTCCTTTCGCACGAAAGATTTATGAGGACTAGAAACTTCTCATAATGCTCTGCGGGAGGTATTGTTTTTTTCCCTTGTCTGTCGCATTATTGCCAATATGAATATAAAATACGCAAATACTGTTTGCTGCAGGAAATGCCTGCAGCTTTCCCTGACAGTGGAAATGATGATCCGCTTTGCGCAACTGGTTTACCCCAATTATGATATTTACAAACGAACCGGGCTTAAAGAAGGTATGCCCATCCCAAATCAAAATGCTGCAGAACGAATTGTGGCTGATATGGTTAAAGATGGATATTATGTGGACTTTGTGGAAGCGCTGGTTCGGGTTGACCGGGAAGGTCTCATGGGCCGCAGGCATGAGCTAAAGGGTTTAAGCAATGTGGTGAGTAGTCTTATAAGTGAGGGCTATAGCTTTGACAAGGTATCGGGGCTCTTTTTTGAAAATCAGCAGAAGCAAATTAGCCATAACTGGGGCAGGCTGAAGGAAGGGGATGAGCGAAAAATGGCTGTGCTTCGAATAGATATCGCAGGCAATTCAACGCTCGTAAAAAACAATCCTCGCCAAAAAATCGAGCAAGCCTATAATGACTTACGAAATATTGTAAACCAGGCAGTAACAAGCCGCCTTGGAAGACTCTGGTCATGGGAAGGGGATGGCGCTTTTGCCGCCTTTCTCTTTGGCTCTGCAGACAGAATGGCAATTTATGCAGGAATGGAGATACTTCACGAACTCTTTTTTTACAATCGGGTCTGGAATCCTCTAAAAAGCCCAATTAATCTAAGACTTGGCGCTCACGTTGGTCAGGTTCGATACTCCAGCAGCGAGTTGGAAAGAATAAAGAATGGGACAGTCAAAGAAGCGATGGTCCTTGAAGCATTGGCAGGAAACAACACATTATGCGTATCTTATGCTATGTATGCTCCTATGGAACAACATATCACAGACCTTTTTAGCAGTGAAAAAACAGCCCGTGGCTGGAAATACCGTCTTTATAAAATGGGAATTGAAAAATGATTTATATATTTTCATCGAAAAACGAAGCTGCTTTACGCCGTGCCCTAGTCAGCAATAAAAAAACTGATTGGTTCGAAATTTTGCCGCAAATATCAGCCAGGCAAAAATTTGCAGCAACAGATCAAGCATATCTCGATATTTCCGGACTTACTCCCGGAGAACTAAAAACAGCCCTTGGATTGCTCAAGAAAAGCTTTGTCTGCTGGGGCATTATAGACCCAAAAGGCACAACCGAAGATCCCGCATTGTACTTTTTTAGCGGAGCTATTGATTATATCGGACCGTTACTTGTTAAAGCTGGTCTTGACAAAAAGCGTTTTGCCGCAGCGCTTTCCTGGAGCACAGGCAGAGGAGCGGAAAAAAATAGTACGAAAAAGACCGAGGATGCAGGCAAGAAAAAAGGTAAAACACTGCCTGCCGGCAAATTCGGAGGCTGGAAAGCGATTCGCTCCGGAACAACAAATCCTTTCTTTTTTCTGTTTGTTTCCCTCTCGGGAAAATCAGATATTCGATCCATGGTAGGAGAAGCTGCATTTGTTGGCATAAAAAACCGGCTGAGGGAGACATTGCAGCAGTATCTTCGGGAAGCAGATGCCCTGCTCTGGATGGAAACAGAAGAAACAAGCCTGTTTCTAGTTCCGCCTACCGTAGAAAAAGGCAGGGCTGTTATTGAAGCAGCCTTGAAAATAATATTAAACAGCCGCCTTATTGGTATGGAGAAACTCTTGCTCCCAATTCAAGTGGATTTTACAATTGCCATGCACTATGGTCAAACAGCCTACCAGACGCCCGGAAAAACCGGCGCTGTTATTTCCGAGTCCGTGAATTATATTTTTCATCTGGGAGCAAAGAAAGCCGAACCCGGGCAGCTTGTTATATCAGATGATGTGCCCGAAGAAGTGATTCCCAACGGACTTCTGGATTTATTCAGTTCTGCCGGAGAATATGAAGGAGTACCAATCCGCTGCTCTAAACGCTTTGTTTACGAATAGGGCTGAGAGTAATACTTGGCTGAGCAAAAGGATTTTAGTTTTTGTTTTTCTCGGCTTGTTTTTTTAAGACATTTGCCAAGCCAAGCATTATTTCAATGTCTTTTTCATTAAGGTTAAGAATTATTTGTAGAATTGTTCGTATGTTATGACCAAGTGATTGCAGAGAATATTCTTTTTTTACTTCTGTTCCAGTTACGAGATACTCAACAGAGACTCCAAGAGCATTCGCGATTTTAACAGCTATATCTGCAGGCGGCATAGAAGCGCGCGCTCCCAAATAGCAATCTAAAGTTCCCTTAACAATACCGGACTTAGCGCTTAATTCTTTTACAGTTAAACCATGGTAATCAAGTTCAGACCTTAAATTCTTTCTAAATTCAATTTCCATAAACAAAAAATATCACAATTTTAATATTTTTTGTTTTAAAATATTGACATTGCTATATACAGATGTTATAAATATGGCAATTGATATATTTTAGTATATAAAATATATCAATTGAAACACAAGCAGAGCAAATCACGAGAGAGAGACGGGATTTGTTTTAATTTTTTCATTTTTCTTGCCCGGGTATATCAAATCCGATATGCCCGGCTTTTTAGGGAAATAGCTCCATAGGAGTTATATATATTTATAAGGAGATTTTTTTATGAAGAAAATTTTGATTATTATGATGTGTCTATTGCTTCCAGCATCTGTATTTGCAATAGATGTTACAAAAGGTGTTGCTTTTGGATTTAACAATATGTGGAATACTGGCAGCCACTGGGACGCACAACTTGAAAATAATACTCCCGGAGAACCTGATTACGAAAGCAGATTTGCCGCAGGTTTCGAAGTAGGGTTTTTTTGGGAAATAGCAATAAACGATTTTGTTTCTATACAGCCGGAAATTAATTTTTTGATGCTAAGAAATCGAGTAAACTTTGAACACGAAGGTGAGGAATACAATTGGATTGGAACAAACGTTTTTCTGGAACTTCCTGTACTTGTAAAAGGTAATCTTGCTGTAGGTCCCGGAAGAGCATCTATTTATTTAGGTCCTTCATTCATGATAAACCTTACAGGAGGGAATTTCGCTAAATACTCTCAAACTGGTTTTCCTGACTACTATGAGGGAGGAGATGTTGTAACAATAGCGGGTGTTGTTGGCGTTGGCTATTCTATTCCTGCTGGTCCCGGAGCTTTTAATTTTGGCTTGAGATACAGAAGAGCACTTACAAGCTCAGGCTGGTGGAATGCTGGAGATGAACCACCAGGCCTTACTAATACTGATCCGGTAAGGGATAATACAAGAGCAAATATTTTAAGTCTTCGCATAGGTTATGGTTTTAGTCTTTAATTAAAATTTTTTTTGTGTGCTATAAAGTTCGAACGGACTTCTTCCAAACGAACAGCTTTTTTAACATCAGCAACTGACAGGGTTTAGTACCTTTGTATAATTTGGAGTATAATTCCAAATTATACAAAGGCGGAGAAAAAATGCCTAATTTAAAAAGAACCCTGCGTCCTGTAATAGAAAAAACCGTTTTCGAAGAAGCTTTTTTTGCCTGACTGGATCGTATTTTTGTTACAAGGTAATTTTTTTCTTGACCTCGCTGCTGCCCTGTGCTAGGATTACTCACTGCTCTGGAATCTTCAACATAATACACATCATATAAACATAATACGGCATATAAAAGAAAAAGGCGGAATAAAATGAATATTAATTATCACTATTACACCATTAAAACACTGGCTTGTCATGCTGGTTTCGACGACAAAACCGCTCAGTTTATAGCATATTTTTCGCAGCAGATTGATGATTATATTATGGGAAGCCCGTTTATTACCGGTACAAAACCACCGGATTTTTTTATAAAAAACAGGCTGGCATTGGAGCTCAATAAAGACAAGTGGGTATTCCTCCCATGCCCCACAGGAATCAATGTTATAAAATCGATTTCGCATAACAATCAGCTTTATACATTAATGCCTTTTCATTTTATTATGTCTAAGCCGAAAGATGAGTTGTACAATACTGTTTCCAACAGAAGCAGTTTACGCTGTGTAGCTGCTAACGAATGTGATTCACTTTTAATAAATAACCTTATGAAACAAACAGTGCGGGAAACAGATGTAAATGATAAATTTTCACTCATGGCTTTGGGAATGCTGCTGCACACCTATGCAGACACATACGCGCACTGCGGGTTTTCGGGATTTCATGGCTGGGAAAATGAATCTTTTGTGTCAAAAATGGAGCATAAAATTCCGCGGACAGAAAATCCAAATATTTTTACAAGGGCATGGAGAACTGCAAAAGAAAAAATATTGGGCAAACAGGACCCCCACGATGCCATGAGTCCCGGAGAAATATCGTTTTTCCGCAATTTGCCATCAATAGGGCATGGCAATGTCGGGAGTGCGCCCGATTACTGTGAATGCAGCATTGTGCTTTACGCGAAAAAAGATGAAGACAGCAAAATGGAGCCTTTTATAGAACGTGATAACTCGGAATTTTTTGCCGGCTGTTCGCGGCGCATAATCAATATGCTTTGCGAAGTTAACAAAAAGCCGTTATTAAAAGATGATGAATGGAAAGTTTTGCAGGAAAAACTTTCAGATGCTCAAAATGTCCGCAGGCAGCTCAAGAAAACAGCAAATAAACAGAAGTGGGCGCAGGTTTTCCCTGATATAACGTATAATTACAGCAAAAAAGAATATGTTAGCATAAAACTAAAAACTTTGAAATCTGACAAGGAAGTAATGGATAAACTTGAAATTGGTGAAAGCGATCTTGAAGATATTTATTCAGAACAGGGCGAGCAAGCGCGTGCAGCTAGTTTTATGTTTGCTGCAAATGTCAGCGATTTATATTACAAGTATAACGAGCTGGCTTATGAGCATGTTCGCAAAGTTACCGGCAAGTATGCTTCTGCCGGTAATTATGACAAGTTATCGAATTACCATGCGCGTGCTTTAAAAAATATAAACTAAAATAAGGAGGCGCAATGTGCCCATAACATTAGAAGATATTACCTTGCGTAATTTCACCATTGAGAATATTAAGGGGCTTGCTGAATTGCGGAAAGGACTATTAAATTCTCCGGTTGAAGTTTGCATTGAGCGTGCGCAGTATATTACCGATTACATGAAAAATCATGCGCAAGAGGAAAAATTTCCGTTGCTTTTCCGCGCCAGAAGCGTGGCACATTACCTTTCCAATAAAAAGTGCGTTTTCCCTGACAGGAATATAATCCCGGGAACTACTGGTTCAAAGCTAAAATCTGCGCCAGTATATCCGGAACTTATCGGGCTTACGATATGGTCGGAACTTGACACGATAAGTACCCGCAAAAAAAATCCCCAGCATCTATCAAAAGAAGACGCAAAAAAATTAAATTTTGAAATTTTTCCATATTGGATGGATCGCGATGTTTTAAGCGCAACCAAAAAAGAATTCGGCGAAAGTATGTCTACTCGTTTACTCGAAAAAATTATTTTCTATATATCAGGAAAAGGAGGGGGTATATCGCATACTGTTCCCATGTTTGAGCGGGTTTTGGCCCAAGGTTTTGATGAAATAATAAAACAGGCAAAGGAAAAAGCCGGCAAAGAAAATGAAAGTAAAGATTTTTATAATGCTATAATTATTGCACTGAATGGGATTTTGGATTACGCCAAAAATCTTTCACAAGAAGCGCAGCGTTTGGCGGACAACACCTCAAACGAGGAAAGCAAAGCGCGTTTTATACGCATGGCAAAGGCTTGCGCTAATGTTCCGGCAAAACCCGCTGCTGGTTTTTATGAAGCAGCAACCTGTGTCTGGCTTTGCCTTGTCGCAATCCATGCGGAAAACATGAATATGGCAATAAGCCCTGGAAGGCTTGATCAGGTTCTCTATCCTTATTATAAAGCAGATATTGAATCGGGCGCGATTTCCGTTGCAGACGCTGTTGAAATAACCGGAAACCTTTGGCTAAAAATGGGCGATAATGTAAACCTTGTGCCAAGTGTGTCGGAAGAATTGTTCGGAGGAGCAGGTACTGCGCCTGCAGTAACACTGGGCGGCATTGATAAAAATGGAGAAGACGCTGTAAACGACCTTACCTACATTATGCTAAGAGTAACCGAATTGTTAAAACTGCGCGAACCAAACATGAATGCTCGTTTTAATTATGAGAAAAACGAAAAAAGATACCGCGACCGTGTAGCCGAGGTTATCGCAGCCACCAAAGCAGTCCCTGCTTTTCATAATGATGATGCGAACATGAAAACCCTGATGAATCAGGGCGTAACACTTGAACATGCACGGGATTATTCGATTATCGGATGCGTTGAACTTGCAGTTTCCGGCAGAAGTTATGATGCTTCAAGCTCGATAATCCTTAATTTATCTGCGCCTCTTGAAATGACTTTATACAATGGCAGGCGCTATAAAACAGGCAGCGAGCAGTTCGGTCCGAAAACAGGAGAAGCCGGTGATTTTACAAGCTACGGGCAGTTTTGGGAAGCCTTTAAGCAGCAAGCTGCATGGCTGATAGAAAAGGCTGTTGCGTTAAACGAACAAATGGCAAAAGTACATCAGCGTTTACTGCCGTCTCCGATACTTTCTGCGCTGTTTGAGGGTCCTTTGGAAAAAGGGCGCGACCTTATTTTTGGAGGAGCAGAATATAATTCTTCCGGTGCAACACATGTGGGTTTTGCTGATACAGCGGATTCGCTTAATGCAGTAAAATCCCTGTTTGCAGATAAGCGGTATACAATGAAAGAACTTGTAAACGCGGTTAAAGCTAATTTTGACGGTTCTGAAGAAATGCGGCAATACCTTTTAAACAACACTTTAAAATACGGAACTACAGAAGAAACCAAAAATGGCGCATCGCGTGAATTGGTAAAGCTCCTGTACGATACATACCAAAGTTATATCAACTACCGCGGCGGAAATTACCGCCCAGCTTATTGGAGTATGACAAATCATTCGGGCCAGGGAAAAATAACTCATGCGCTTCCAAGCGGGCGCAAGGCAGGACAAACATTCGCAAGCGGGGTTACTCCGGTATCGAACGCGGCAAAAAGCCTTACCGAGTGTTTTAACAGCGTAGCAGCGCTTGGGTGCGAATATATTCCAGGCAATGTAGCGCTTAACATCAAGTTTACCATGATCGAGAATAACGATGATATAAAACGGCTTGGCGATTTTGTGGAGGCATATTTTATTAACGGCGGGCAGCAGGTTCAGTTTAACATAATGTCGCGTGAAATGCTTAAAGATGCAAGGACCAACCCGGCAAAATATCCAGATTTACTGGTACGTGTTTCGGGTTACTCAGCTTATTTCAAAGATTTAAGCGACAGCATGAAAGACGAGCTTATTTCCCGTACCGAATACGGAATAAGAAACGGAAAGGCGGTACTATAATGGAAAGACTACCAATTATTCAAAATCTGACTAATCGCATACTTTTCAGGCAAACAAGGGCAAATCGTGTTTTTAATGATTTTATTTTATGCCTTGAAGGAAAAACATCTGAAAATTTTTTATTCACTTTGCTTAACCTAATGAGCCTTATTATCCTTGTTGATCCTAAATTCCGCAAGAATGTGGAAAATTTTGATGCCAGGTATGTTTTTATGTATAAATCTGAAAATTTATACATTGTTGCGCATTTTAAAAACAACAAGCTTAATGTAAAGAAAAGCCGCGTTACAGATCCAAATCTTACGCTTGTTTTTAAAGACGGCAAGGCGCTTTTTAAACTGCTTTTATCCGAGTCGCCAGATGTTCTTAACGCGATATTGAATCAGGAAGTTGATTTCAACGGCAACCTTAATTACCTTAACAAGTTCGCATATATGGCAATGCGTCTAAAGTTAATGGCAGAAAAACTGGCTCCGGTAAAAAAAGCATAACGTGAAAACGCCTCTGGTTTTCGATATAAAAAGGGGCAGCCTGGATGACGGAGACGGCATTAGGACAGTAATCTTCTTTAAGGGCTGCCCGCTAAACTGCTTCTGGTGTCATAACCCAGAGTCAATAAACCCGCAAGCTGAATATTTTTTCGATCCAGAACGCTGTATTAGCTGCAAAGAACATTCAGAGAACTGCCCTTCGGGGGCGTTCAGGCGCATTGGAAAAAACTACAGCATAGAAGAGTTGCTGGCTATAATAATCGAAGACAATACATTTTATAAAGTATCTGGCGGCGGAGTTACTTTCAGCGGCGGTGAACCAACGCTTTATATGGAATATCTTGGCAAACTTGCCCTGGAGCTTAAAAAGAGCGGGGTATCCTGCTTTTTAGAAACCAGCGGCTTTTTTGATTTTAATGAATTTAAAAAGCTTTTACTGCCGTACTTTGACTGTATACTTTATGATATAAAATTGATTGATTCTGCTGAACACATAAAATACACTGGAAAAGACAATAAAATAATAATCGAAAATCTGCATCTTTTATCCAGGGAAAACATCAAAGTCGTGCCAAGAACTCCCTTGATTCCAGGCATAACTGATACGGAAAAGAATCTAACCGGAATTCTTAATATGCTGCGCGAACTCGAATTAGATGACAAATATGTAAAACTCACATTTAATGACACAGGCGAAAAAAAGCGTAAAATGCTGAGATCACAGCCATAGTTAAGAATAAGGAGTCTGCGCTAAAAATGGCTATATATACCGAAGCTGTCAGCCGGATAGGATTTGAGAGCCTATCGTGTTTGAAGCATCTGAAATAGAGCAGCTATAATCTTTTAGTCCGGGAAATCCTCGCAACAGGAATAGAATTGCTTTAATACAAGGAATTTTGCGCACTTTGCGAATTTCATTTTTAAAATCACTATTTAGCCGATAATTATATTAAGATAGCGCTTTTCGATGCCGCAGTCTAAGGAAGCACTGATTAAATTTGACTCTAATCAGTGCTTCCATATTTTTTCTCGTTTTCTTGGCAGAAAACTACGAAAAAAGGATAATAAGGTAATGCTGATTTATTCTCGATTGAATAAATCAGCGGTTCCCTAAGTCTAACAGGAGGCTAAAATGACTCTGGAGCAGTTTAGAAAATCTGATATTGTACTTGTGTGCGGATTACCTGGGTCCGGCAAATCTTATTTTGCTAAAAAGTATTTTGCAAAATCAGGGTGCAAAAGAGTAAGCAGAAAAAACATAAGGCAATATCTTTATGAAATGCTTACTTTCGGCGATAAATGGTCAGATGATAAATTCGACCTTGTTGATGAAAACCTTGTAAAACATCTTGAGAGAAAAACAGCAGAACATTTTTTACAGCTTGGAGAAAAAATTCTTATAGATAATATGAGCATCTCTTCTGCATCAAGAAAAGATTATATAACATTGGCAAAGCAAAACAAAAAAACAATTTCTGCAATATTTATAAACACCGATATTGCAACTTGCCTAAAAAGAAACAGAGAGCGACCGCCGGAAGATGTTGTAGCAGACTCTGTAATAGCCAACCTTGTCGCAACAGTTGAATACCCTGATCGCAGAGAGGGGTTTAAAGATGTGCTTATAATCGACAAGTTTGAGGACGGGCTAAAATAATTCTGACTCCATTGCAGCGCGCCGGATATGGTGCGCCGGACATGGTATCCGTGCCATAGATTGACTCTTTTATAAAGCTTTAATAGCATGAAACTATAAAACAGCTGACCCGTGCGGCGGCAAAATTCTAATTCATAAGGACAAAACTGATGGGACTAAATTGTGGTATAGTGGGTTTGCCAAATGTAGGAAAAACCACTATATTCTCTGCATTAACTTCTACGCCTGCCGAAGCAGCAAATTATCCGTTTTCTACTGTAAAACCAAATGTTGGCATTATCAATCTGCCGGACGAACGGCTCGATAAAATTGCCGCAATCTTTAAACCCAGAAAAGTTGTGCCAGCAGTTGTTGAGTTTGTAGATATTGCAGGGCTTCCCAAAGGAGCTTCTACGGGAGAAGGGTTGGGGAATAAATTCCTTTCTCATATACGGCAAGTTGGGGTAATTGCCCATGTTGTAAGATGCTTTGAAAATGAAGATGTAGTTCATGTAACCGGCGAGCTAAATCCGCTTTCAGATATAGAAATTGTAAATATTGAGCTGGCTCTTGCGGATCTTGAAACAGTAGAAAATCGCAAAGAAAGACTGGAAAAAATACGCAAAACATCAGACAGGGATGCTTTGAAAGAAACAAAAGACCTCATCGAACTTCTTGAAAAGCTTAAAGAAGGGCTTGAAAACGGAATCCCGGCGCGCCTTTTGGGTCTTACAAATGAGCAGGCAGCGCTTATCAGCGATCTCCATCTTATAACAATGAAAAAACAGATATATATCTGCAATGTTGATGAAGGAGGACTAAAATCAGGAAGTAAGTATATAGATGCAGTAAAAGCCCATGCGGAAAAAGAGGGAGCAATTGCGATTCCGCTCTGCGGAAAACTGGAAGCAGAAATATCTTTGTTTGAAACAGCCGAAGAGCGCGAGGAGTTCCTGAAAGAAGCAGGTCTTGAGGAGTCGGGGCTTATAAAACTTATGCACAGCGGCTATAACCTTTTGGGGCTGCGCACCTACTTTACTGCCGGCGACCCTGAGGTAAGGGCATGGACTTTCCGCGATGGAGACAAAGCTCCCAAAGCTGCTTCTGTTATTCACACAGATTTTGAAAAAGGATTTATAAGAGCCGAAGTATATCACTATGATGATTTAATGAAATACGGCACAGAGCAGAAAATTAAAGAAGCCGGAAAGTTCCGCGTAGAGGGAAAAGAGTATTTAGTTAAAGACGGAGACATAATGCATTTTAGATTCAATGTCTAAAGAACGCGTAGTATTATCTGCGGGCATCCTCTGGAGCTGCAAGAAGCCGTATATTAAAACTACTTGTTGTAACATAGTAAGCCTGTGCCTGATGGACTTCCCCCGCTTTTATGGACATCAGTTTAAGCCACAAAATTATTTGTCAATGCTATTGGTATAGCATATCCAATAGCCGAATCTACGACAGCGGTTATAATAAATTTCAATATATTCAAATATTGCTGTCTTCACTTGGCGGGGACTATATTTCCCATCCAGACAATCTAATTCCACTTTTAACGTCTTGAA
>WQTU01000085.1 GCA_009786125.1 Spirochaetota bacterium | reverse complement strand
TGTCGAACAGGCTGCTGCGCTCAAATACCTGCCATATTGGCTCGCCTGTTCTTCTGTCGAGCGCAGAAAATATGTAAGTAAAGTAGTTGCCCATTACTCCGACTGATGCATAGTGCAGAATATTTCCGGAAATAGCAGGAAAAGAGTACCAGATTTGCCTGCCAACAGTGGGTAACGTCCAAATATAGCGTTGTGTGGGTATATGAAAAGCCGCAAGGCTAAAAGGGTTTTCCGGCGGTCCAGGCATAAAATAAACTACATCGTTATTTATCTGAAAGCTGTTGCTTAACCATACATAATTGGGTATAGCCTTAATTTCCCTGCCATATCTTGTAAAAAAATGGGTTGCGCCTAGATCTGTGGTAAAAACAATTGTATCGTTATGCCCTACTATCGTGGAATTTACAGGAGCGCCTGTAAAATGTTCCCATGCAAGGGTGCCTGTTCTATGGTAGACTGCATAAATATAACCATCAGTGGAGCCAAAAAAAACTTTTCTGCTATCAACATATGGAACAGAATTCACAGGCGCTCTGGTTTTAAATACCCATCTCATAAAGCCTGTGTTAAGATCAAGGGCGTAAAAATTGCTGTCCGAAGAGCCAAAAAAGAGCGTATCTTGAAAAACCACAGGAGGGTTAAAGCGTCTCTCCCTAACGCCTCCTTCCTGAAGCTTAAATTGCCATTTAATGCCAATTGGCGGGAAGATTCTCTCGGAAGTATTGCCCTGCCCGCTTTGTCCGCGAAAAACAACCCAGTCGCCACTGCTTCTGCCAGTACAGCCGGAAAGCATCAGAGTTATAATCAATATGCCATATATGAAATACTTTACATTTTTTTTCGTCATTAGTAGAATACTCCTCTGAGGCTAAAAATGTTTTTTACATATTTCAAAAATCCTTTTGGCTTTGTAAGCTTTTTTAATCTAAAATATTCTTCTTCGAATTTTTTTGTAACATGATCATACTCATCGCTGCTGTAAACATTTCTATAGAGCAGCTCTGTAAAGAGCTCTGTAAATAAGAGCGCTTCGCTATTTATACCACCATATTCAACAGGAGTCATTGATTTTGTTTTTAAAGGATATCCGGAAAGAAAAAACCTGTGGAGTATATACTTGTATCTGCTCTCAAACGAAACTGTAACAGGTCTTAATGATTTAACAGAAAGCACTGTCATAAGAATAAATTTATATAAATATAAAAAAGTTATTACCAATACAGCAATTATAAGCAAAATCGAAGAGATGAATCGCCATGGGAAAACAAAATTTTCAGATCTATCACCCATTTGTCTTATAATGGGGATTACAATATTTGCATCATTTAAATCAAATGGCGGAGGAATGGCAAAGCTTGTTGGCTCAATATCTACCCACCCCATTCCCGGTATAAAAAATTGAGTCCACGAATGCCGGTGTGCAGTAGTAACTAACATAAGATTTCTTAGAGGTATGTCAGCTATTATATCTAAACTTTGCTGTAGTTCTGCAAGAGCTTGTCTATGCTGCGGTGTTTGAAGCGCTCTGGACGCGAGATACCCTACTACAACGCGGGAAGGAATTCCTGCTCTTCTTCCAAGCATGGCTGCTGCATTTGAAAATTCTACACAATCCCCCGAAAGGTTTTCCAGAAGAAATCTTGTTATATGTTCTACAGAAGTGATATTTTCAAAACCCAGCTCATATTGAAAAGTGGAAAAACCATTAAGGATTGCAACTATATTTTTTATATACCTGGCAGGGTCATTAACATAACCTCCTTCGGGAATTATAACGCCTGCTGCTTCCAGAAAATCATCAAGTATTCTCATATGTCTGTCAGACAAAGGCAGTGCAAGGTATTGCGTCATTCTTTCAAATTCCCTTTGCGGAAAATAATCAAGCTCCACAAATTCAAGCTGGCTAGTAGTTAGCGGAGAAATCAGTGAAACAATGTTATAAGAGAATAAAAAAGGATATCTTTGCATGGAATAGATTGTAGGTTCAATCATAACAGGCAAATATGGAACTACGCGTTCAGGTATTATGGATAAATAGAAAGCTCTTGTTTCCACTCTGTTTTCATCCGGTATTACAAAAGGATTTCTCCATGTTTCCAGGAATCTCTGCCTCGTTAACATATTAAGGCTTCTCTCACTAATTTCACCGAATGTATATTCGTTATACATATTTACAAATCCATGCACAGGATGAAAACCACCAAAGTATTCTGTTGCAGAATAAAGTTCAAATGCGGTTGTAGACACAATCATAACTGCATACTGCCTGTCTTTTCCGGAAAAAGATGAGCGGCTTCGTCTTCCCCATCTTTCTGCAGGAATTCCGGAAAGGCTTCCGTCTCCAAAATCTCTGGGGTCATCTCCATTGTCTACATCTCTTGGGATAGGAAAAACTTGTTCATTTCTAAAGTTAAAAATAAAATCATTTACAAGATAATCTGCAGGAATAAGTATTGCTGCAAGAGTGACAAGCGGTATTATTATAACAAAAAAGACAATAACTTCTTTCTTAAAATCCCCAAGTTTTTTATTGCCGCTGCTTCCGTAAAGAATAATCGAAAGAAAAAGATACAAAACAATTAAGAGAATATAAAAAACAGGAAGAATATAGGATGAAGTTTGCCAAACAGAATCAGAAGCTCTTGAAAAATCAAGCAGCCTGTAAAAGATAAAATAGATAAAACCCAATTCAATAAAAATAAGAGCAACAACTCCTGCCCTAAAAACAAGAATATTAAAAGCAAATATTATTATGGTAAAAATATATGCTCTTAGGAGTATTTCAAAAAATCCTGGAAAAATGCAAAACAAAAGAGGAAGCAGAAAAATAAGCGCTGGAAAAAACAAATTACGCGAAACACCTATTCTTTTGCCGAACTTGATCCATGCAGGCGACGCTGATTCAGGCAGCAAGCTCTTTGAAAAACTATAGGTTATCAAAATTTGAAGCGGAACAAAAATAAACCAAAACACAAATCCGGGAAGATCATATCGCACAACGATTGAGGGAGACAGAAAAGGCGCAGTAACTGCAACAAAGTAAACAGCCAGCCGCAAAACAAGCGGCAGCCAGTAGATTTTTTTATTAAACATTTTAGTTGCCAGCCTCCTTTCCGCTTTTAACAAGAGAATCCAGCAAGCTCATTCTTATTTCTACTTTTTTTACGCTGCCCCAGGGTAAATCCCCGATTCTCCTGGTGTAATAACTGTTTTTTAATCCGGAAAAAGCAGAATAAAAAAAAGAGGCGGCTGCGCCCATATAAAATAAAAAAGGCTTATAAAAAGCAGAAAAAACAAAGCTGCTTCTTTTGCATGTTATATAATTTTTGCTATCTTCGTACTTATACGAAAGAGAGGGGATGTAACATGCAGAGATATGGCACGAAGAAAGCTTGGCAACCGCTGCCTGAACTATTTCGTAGTTTTCTGCAAAAATTGTAACAGTGCTTCCGCCTGGTATTTCTGTTAAAAATCCAAGATCAACAGCAGCCTTACTATTCGCAGACTGAGATGCACAAACAGCAAGCAAATGCCCTGCTTTATGTAAATCCGAAAACTCTTTTACAATACACTCTTCTCCGTTTACAAGTATTCTTAATTCACAATCGCTGCCCGCGTCCGCGTCTTTTTTAATCCTGTGAATAAAAGTGTAAAAAAATTCCCTGAAATATTTTCCAAGCACAAACTTCCCGAATATTTTTTCTGCATTATCCAATAATTCATACCGTTGCTGCATTAAAGAACTGCTTAAATAAATAAATGTTAAAATATTTGCCTCTTCTTTTCCGCCAGGAGATATTTTTGTAAATAATTGATTTATTCTGGAACTCGACTTCCAGTTAATATCCCGATACAAATCTCCGGGCACATATTCCCGCATAAGATATTTTTCAATAGTATTGTCATATTTGCGCTGTTTTGTTATTACATCTTTTACAAGAAGCTTGTTATCGGTAACAACATCATTCTTTACTCCTGGCACAACTGTAAAATCTTTCAAATTTTCATTAAACACATTTATTCTTGTTAAAGAAAAAATGTCTTCGATATAAAGAGCTATTTTCCCGGAAACAGTTCCTGGATACGGAAAATAAAAACTAAAATCAAAGAGCCCCTTACTGTCTGACCTGTATCTTCTTGAAAAAAAAGTATTAATATTGCCTGCTGTTACTGCGCTGCCCTTTACAATCATCGCGTAACGCAAAAACAAATAAGCTTTGCCCTCGGCATTTCTTCCCCTGTTTAATATCCCCGAACATTCAACATTTATAAGTTGTCTGTTATTCAAATAAGTTGCAGAATCTATAGAACCTTCGGACTTCCATATAATTCTTTCGACCCTGGAGCTTCTTGAACAGAAAAAAAGCCAGCCCCACATGGCCAAAATAAATACCAGAAAAAACATTGATATTGATATTGCCGTAAAATTATGAGTTGCAAACCCTCTTCCCAGAGAATAGACCGAAAAATAAAAAAGCAAATTCCCGGGAAGCGTAAAAGGATAATATTTTTTGAAAGCTTCTGTAAACTTTTTCATCTTCCAACTGTAATTGAATTAATAATATCTGCAAGAATATCGATCGGAACTCCTGCATTCTCTTTAACAACAATTCTGTGACTTATCGCAGGAACATAAAGCTCCTTAATTATATCAGGAGTAACGTAATTTAGTCCCCGCACAAGCGAGAGAGCTCTTGCAAGCCTGGAAAGCTTGACTCCTGCGCGCGGGCTTGCGCCATTCAGGATATAGGGATTTTCCCTGGTTGCCCTTACTGCTTTTACAATGTAGTCAACAAGCTCCTGATGAATCGTTACTTTATCTATCATATCATGCCACAAAATAAGCTCTTCGCCTTTAAGAACAGATTCAAAGGTCTGCCAGCCGTCACTTCTGCTGTGCTGATTAACAATACTTCTCTCATCCTCAAAACCAGGAATCCCCATTGAAACCTGAATCATAAATCTGTCGAGCTGCGGAGCAGGAAGCGGGAAAAGATGGGCTCCCTCAAGATTCATTGTAGCAATAATAAAAAACGGAGAAGGCAGCGAATATGTCTTTCCTTCAACAGAAACTTTCTGCTCTTCCATTGCCTGAAAAAACGAACCCTGCGTCTTGGGGGTAAGAAGATTGATCTCATCGCAAAGAACAAAGTTTGCAAAAATAGGCCCTTTGTTGAATATAAATTTGCCGTCCTTGCCGTCGATTCGTGTAAAGCCAATAATATCCTGAGGCAGCAAGTCCACAGTACACTGGATTCTGCTAAAAGGCTCTATTTTTATTTCAGCATCCGGAGATTTAAGGTTGCTGTTATCAATCGAGCCTGCCAGAGCTCTTGCCAGCGAAGTTTTGCCAACCCCGTGCGTATCTGCAAGAATTACATGCCCCCCTGCGATTTTGGAAGCTATAATGTATTCCAGCTTTAATTTATCTACGTGAATAACTTTTCTGATATTTTCTATCAGTATATTTATTCTGCTTTTTGTTGCTTCTGCAGTTTTTTCCTGCAAATTTTCTGAAGTAATCTGTTCCATAGAAAAATTGTAAAATAAAAACCAAATCTAATCAATATTAGATTTGCAATAATGCTTAAATCTGATTTTATAGTTGAAACAAACACTCTTTTCACAAAATAAACATAATGGTAAAATATAGAGATGGAGTATTCTGATGAATTTACACTTGCAATTTTCGAATAAAAAAAGATTTGTGAATCCCAATTTTCTTAAAGATGAAAGCGTAAAAACTGCTGCAGACAAGATGATTCTCTCTGCTTCTGGCTGGAGAAAAATCTTTGGAGAAAACGAGGAGAGCGATAGCATAACTTTGAAAGAACAAGACAAAGTTATTTTCGCATTGGCAGCGGAAGTATTTTTTAATTACATTAAAGCAAGGGATAAAAGAAGGAAGCCGGAAGAAATTTCCGGAACAAAAATAAATTCTTACATAGAGCTTCCGGCTACGCCTCGCTACCCAAAAATTGTTGTGGGAATTGACTCCCGGCCTACGGGTCCCGAAGCAGCAGAATCTGTTATAAGAACTTTAATCGCTTTGGGCTGCAGCGCAGAGTATCTTCACATTTGCGCTGCGCCGGAAATAATGGCTTATGTAAAGCAGAACAAAGAGCTTGATGGATTTATCTATATATCTGCAAGCCACAATCCAAAAGGATATAACGGAATAAAATTTGGAGCAGAGACAGGCGCGGTTCTCGGCGGAGAAGATTCTGATCTTCTTATAAATAGTTTTAAAAAAGAGATTAGCAACAAAGAAAAAATTACAGCGATTGTGCAGCTTCTTAACAGCGCTGATATTAAAAAGCTCTCCGGTATAACAGAAAAACAACAGGTTTGGAAAAAAGCATCTTATGCTTCGTACCTTGCTTTTAACCTGCAAATTGCGGGGTGCGGCGCAGCGCAAAGCGCAAGGGAAAGCGCGAAACAGAACATAGGACAGGGTGCGAAGCAGAACGCTGGAAGCAGCGCAGGGCAGAATACGGGGTGCGGCGCAGAGCAAAATACAAAGGAAAGCACAAAGCAAACCCCAAGCCAGAACGCACACCAGAACATAGGGATTGTAGCAGACCTTAATGGCAGCGCAAGGTGCACGAGCATAGACAAAGATTTTCTTAAAAAACTTGGGATAAAAAGCAAATTCATTAATACAGTCCCAGGGAAGATAAAAAGCCCAATACTTCCGGAAGGAGAAAATCTTTCTTTATGCAGAAAAGCGCTTGAAAAAGCGTACAAAAGAGATAACTCATTTATTATTGGTTATATGCCAGACAACGATGGAGACAGAGGAAACCTTGTATATATCAGTTCTTCGGGTGCCGCAGAAATTTTAAAGGCGCAGGAGCTGTTTGCACTTACCTGTTTCGCCGAACTTATGTATATAACAGAATCAGCTCTTGCTAAAGGCAAAAAAATTGCTGTAGTTGTAAATGACCCAACTTCAACCAGAATCGAAAAAATCGCGCATCAGTTTGGCGCATCTGTCCATCGCGCAGAAGTTGGGGAAGCAAATGTGGTAAATCTTGCGCTAAAACTTATAGAACAGGGAGTCTATGTAAGATATCTTGGCGAAGGCTCAAACGGCGGAAGCATAACTTTGCCTGCTACTGTGCGGGACCCGCTTAACACAATAAGCGCTATTACAAGGCTGCTCTCTGCAAAGCTAGGGTACGCTTCGCTAAAAGCTAAATCTATAGATTCATTATTAAAAGCTTTGCCGCAGTTTACAACTACAGAGACAGACGACCCTCTTGCAAAAATGAAAATTAAAACAGCAGACCACGATATTCTCAAAACCAGATACGAAAAAATATTTCTCGGTGAGTGGGAATTAAAAAAGAAATATCTCGAAGAAAAAGCAGGTATTGTTTCCTGGGAAGAGATAAACTATATGCAAACCGATGCTGCTCCGGGAATGGGGAGCAAGATAAGAGGCAGCAGAACAAAGGGCGGACTAAAAATTCTCTTTAAAGATAAGCAAGGTGCGGAGAAAGGATTTATCTGGATGAGAGGCTCCGGAACAGAGCCTGTATTTAGAGTAATGGCTGATATTGAAGGAAAAAACAATCCTCTTGAGCGCTTTCTCATAAAGTGGCAGCGCGAAATGATAGAAAAAGCAGATGAATAAAGGGCACGCCTGCGCGCCCTTATGCTTCGCTTCGCTCTCACGTCGCAACGAAGTTTCCAGCGAATCGCACGCACGTCTTTAGCCTTCGGGCAGCCGCAGCAGCTTTTTCTTTGCGCCTTTGTTCGATGAAAATGGCGAATTATGAAAATTATTTTCCGCGCTATTTATGGGTTTTTACTGACCGTTGGTATGTTTTTGGCGCATTTTTGTGGCATTTTCCCGACCGATGGTCGGGAAAACTGCAAACTCTACAAACTATCGCCAAAATCCTCGCGGAATTTCTTAACCAGTTGTTCCGGCCAATTCCCTATCGGCTCCAGGCGGCCAAAGAAAAAGCGCAATACTTTAGGCTCTTCAACAAACTTAAGCCCTCCAATTAAGCTGCGGTTTTGGTATAACCATATAATGCGGTCTGCAATATATTTAACCTGCGACAAAGTAAATACCCGCTTCGGAAACGCAAGACGCAAAAGCTCCATGTCTGCAAACCGCTCTGTGCCGTCTGCATTGCGCTGCTCGCTTAGCGTACCGCGCTCCATCCCCCTGATTCCGCCCGCAATAAACATAGCAGAAGCCAGAGCTCCGGAAGGGTATTGAGCCTGCGGAAGGTGCGAACAGAATTGTTTGGCATCCACATGGCAGCCAAGACCGCCCGGCGGCGTTACAACAGGAATATTTTTTGCCAGCAGCTCGTTACAAAGAGCCTCAACAAAAATCGGCGTTTGGCTGATTACATCAAAGTCCATAGACTCCTGCAAGCCTACTGCCATTGCTTCCATCTCGCGCACCGACATACCGCCGTACGTTAAAAAGCCTTCGAACAACGGAATCAATTCCCGCATTTTGTGAAATATTTCATTATCGGAAGTAAGAATTCCGCCGCCGCGCGCTGCACCAAGCTTACGCGCAGAAAAGTAGATAATATCAACAAGCGAGCCTATTTCGCGTACAATTTCCTTAACTTCGGTGTTTTTGTATTCTGGTTCGCGGATTTTTATAAAATACAAGTTGTCTGTCAAAAGGCTCGCATCATATACAAGCTTAATTCCCTCTGCGCGGCAAATTTTGGATACCTCGCGCAGGTTCTTCATGGACACAGGCTGCCCACCAATAAGGTTTGTTCCGGCTTCGATGCGCACAAAGCAAATTTTTTCTTTGCCATGCTGCTTTATAGCTGCATTAAGTTTGTCAATATCCATATTTCCTTTGAAAAGATTAGTGCTCTGGATTTTGAACCCTTCATCAGAAATAAGCTCTTCGATGGCGCCGCCCATGCGGGTAATATGAGCCTTGGTTGTTGTAAAATGATAGTTCATGAGCGCAAAAGTCTGCGGCTTTACGAGAATCTGCGAAATGATGTGTTCACACGCGCGTCCCTGATGCGCAGGAAGAAAATGCTTCATTCCGAAAATATCAGTTAAAACGTTTTCCAGGCGGTAATATGTTTCAGACCCGGCATAACTGTCGTCTGCCTCCAGCATCGCAGCGTACTGCTTTTCGCTCATGGCATTAACGCCGCTGTCTGTCAGCATATCAAGAAATATGTCCTGATTTTTAAGCAAGAATGTATTAAACCCCGCGGCTCTCATGCTTTCCAGGCGTTTTTCAACCGGCTGCAGGTTAATTTTTTGTACCATACGTACTTTGTGCATTTCCAATGGAATATTTTCACCGGAAAAGAATTTTAAATTAGGCATAATAAATCTCCTATAAATATAAAAAAAATTAAAATAAATTGAGTAAAAGGGATGCTTTGCAAACCTTTTGTTTACCTATGGTTATGTGCTGACCCAGATTTTCATCGTGGTTGCCCGCAAACCCATCGGCAAAGAAGAAAAATCGGACTTGGGCCCCTCAATTAGAGGGGCTAAGATATGTGTATCGGTAACAGAAGTAATCAGAATCAAACATGAAAAACATAAATTTAGTTAAACAGATTATAAAAAACTTGTCAATATGGAAAATATGATTTTTTTACTGTAGTGGTATTTTTAGCTGTTTTTTGCTTTGCTTTTTTTATACTCTTCGGCTTTCCTGGCGATTTTTTTCCATGCGCCGGCTAAGCCCATTGCTTTTTTCATAAGATTAAGAGTTATCGCAGCCTCTTCCCGCATTCTCATTGTGCCGTCAAACAAAATTTCTTCCACAAGCCCTTTTTGCGCTTCATACCCGGAGCGCTTGTCTCTTATTGGGTCCAGAAAACTGTTAAGCGCTTTTGCCAGCTTTTGCTTAACCTCTACATCCCCTACTTTGCCCTGCGTATATCTTGCCTTTAAATCCGCCACTTCCTCAAGATTTGGGTTAAAAGCATCGTGGTAAATAAAAACAGGATTGCCTTCCACTTTGCCGGGAATATCTGCTCTTACTCTTGCCGGGTCTGTGTACATTCCGGCAACTTTTTTCTCAACTTCTTTGGCTGTGTCGGAAAGCATAATTGCATTACCCAAAGACTTGGACATTTTTGCACTGCCGTCTGTTCCTATAAGCGACGGAACATCTCCTATTAGCGAATCGGGTAACGGAAAAATCTCTTCGTACAGGGTATTAAATCTTTTTGCTATTTCTCTTGTAAGCTCAATGTGGGATTCATTATCTTTTCCTACAGGAACAAGGTTAGCCCTTGGCATAAGAATATCGGCAGTCTGAAGAATCGGATAACCAAGCAAGCCGAAAGGCAGTTCCGAAAGATTCGCAGACTTTGCCATATCTTTTATACTTGGAATTCTCTGTAAACGCGGAACTGTTACAAGCATTTCAAAAAACAAATTCATTTCGTACACTTCATGAACAGCAGACTGAAGATAAATAACTGATTTCGAAGGATCAATCCCGCACGCAAGATAATCAAGAACAAGCTCGCGTGAGTTGACTGCTATGCTCTCTATATCTTCTTTTGTTGGTTTTGTGGTTAGCATGTGCAAATCTGCTATTATAAAAAAACAATCGTATTTATCCTGAAGCTCCACTCTGTTTTTTAGAGATCCCACATAATGACCAAGATGGAGCTTTCCTGTTGGTCTGTCTCCGGTTAAAATTCTTTTTTTATCCATCAGATTTATCCATGTCTTTATCCCCGGCAGGAGGTATTTTATTTTCAGGTTTTATTTTTTCTTTGACAAAATCTTTACCCATTAGAATTCCTATTGGTCTAAGAACAGGTATGTTCAAACATATTGTTTTTATAGTTACTGTAATAGGAATTGCGAGGAATGCTCCCATAATTCCCCATATCCAGCCCCAAAAAGCAAGGGAAAAAAGTATTACTACAACGCTTAGCTTAAGCCTGCCGCCCTGCATTCTTGGGTCTATAATATTTCCAAGGGCAAACTGCAATGTTGATATTGAAATGGTAACCAAAAGAACCATTCCAAGAGAAGGATAAAACTGTACTATTGACTGAAGAACAATGCATGTAACTACAATCATTGTACCTACATAAGGTATAAAGTTGAGGAAAAACGTCATTACTCCCCAAAGTAGTGCAAAATCAAGTCCTATTATAGTAAGGATAATCCATGTACAAAAACCGGTAATGGCGCTTATAAATGCTTTTACAGCCAGATACTTTCCTACGCCTCTTGTAGTTTTTCCTATAATTATAATAATTCTTTTAGCCATTTTTGGATAGGCGCGATTAAGCTTGTTTGTAAAAGCCGGATATTCAAGCAGCAAAAACAAAAGGTATATAAGAACTATAAAACTGTATCCTGCAATCCTTGTTATTGAATCTGCAAATGAAACAAGATAGCCGCGAACCAGTCTTCCCCAATCATATTCGAGGAAAAAATCTGCTGTTGAAATTGAGTACCTCATCATTATTTGCTGAGTAATGTCCCGATATATTCCTTTAAGCTGTTCCATATACCACGGAAGCTGGAGGGTAAAAATACTAATGGTGTTGTATAAAATCATTACAAGAAGATAAATAACTCCAGCTAAAATAGAGAGAATTATAATAATTCCAAGAGTGTTTGGAATTTTAATCTTTTTCATTGCTTTTATAACCGGAAAAAGGATAAAAGAGGCTAGTAATGCTATAAGCATTGGCATAATAACAGAGCTTGCAACTTTGAAGACTACTCCGCCTGCAATAACTACAAGCACGCCCAGGAAAAAAACAGAGAGTTTTTTGTTCAGCATATATACATAATACTATAATCAGTATAAAAATTTAATAGTATTTAGTAATTTTTTCTATATAATGTGTATTATTTTTTGGAGTATCTATGATTTACAAGTTTAAAGACAAAGCCCCGGATATCGGGAAAGCTGCTTTTGTAGCAAATAGCGCTGATATAGTCGGAGAAGTAACACTTGGCGAAGATTCTGCTGTCTGGTTTAACGCTGTTCTGAGAGGCGACATAGCTCCTGTTGTTGTCGGAAAAAACACAAATATTCAGGAGTGTTCTGTATTGCACGTAGAAACTGATAAGCCATGTATAGTCGGCGATAATGTTACTATAGGGCATGGCGCAATAGTTCATGCGGCTAAAATAGGTAATGAATGTCTTATAGGAATGGGCGCTATAGTTCTAAGCAAGGCGGAAATCGGAGAAGGTTCTGTTGTGGGTGCAGGGGCGCTTGTAACAGAAGGGAAAATATTTCCTCCGAGGTCCCTTATAGTTGGCTCGCCTGCCAGAAGAATAAGGGAGCTCACAGATTCGGATATAGAAAAGATTAAAAAAAGTGCGGAGAAATATGTAGGGCTTGGAAAAGAGATGGCAAAGCGCCGCGGTATTTCAGCCGAAGAAGCCCTGGACCCTATAACTTTCTGATTTACTTTTACCCTAAAACTTGCACGGGGAGCAAAGAGTCAGCTGTCTTGAAAAAAAAGCTGTGCAATTTTGCACAGCTTTTAGCGTTGTTGTGAATAAAAGGTATTACGTGCAAAGCACGCGCAAAGCGACCAAGCGCTTGCCCGCGGTTCTCGCTTCGCCGGTAAATAACCGCCGGCAGAGAGAGCCGCAGATTTTTACTTCTTAATATCGATTTTTTTGGGTTCTTTTTTGTCTTTCTTGAAAACCTCAAGAGCCAGAACACCGTTATTAAATTTTGCCTCGATTTTTTCCTCATCTGCATTTTGCGGAAGCGTAAAAGTTCTGTAATACTTCTCTACTCTTTCGGAAATAATCTGCTTATTTTTTCCCTTTTCTTCTTCTTTGGTTTCTCTTTCTGCCTTAATTGTAAGAACATTTTTTTCGATTCTTACATCAATTTCATTATCTGTAAATCCGGGAAGCTCAATTTCAAAACCATAGCTGCCTTCTTTTTCTATAACATCAACTGCTGGTCTTCGAAAATCATCGCGCGTAGTAGAGGTAATATCGAAAAAATCCTCAAAAAAACTATTCCACATTGGGCTAAGATTTCTTCCATAAGGTTTGTAATTTACTATTTTTGTCATATCCTTCCTCCTAAAATTATTTTTTTTATTTGTTTTTTATTTTTTTATTAACTATATATGCAAATTTCATGCCAAGTTTGAAGTTATTTTTTAATTCTTTATAATATAAGGATTTACGTTTACTTTATCTTTTGATGTAAAATGATTTTCTATTCGAGTGTGTCAATTTTATACACTGATTACTTTTTGATTATTCGCCGCGTCGTTTTGATACAGCGGGCAATTTATACACTATTTATGCTGTGTCATAAAGAGCGCCAAGACTAAAGTCGCCGTAAATTTTAAGGCTGTAGATATCTCTGCTGACATAAAGTTTTCTATCCGGGAAATATTCTGCAAGCTTTTGTTCCAGCAATTCCTTTACCTTTTCTTCGATTTCTTTTGTGTGTGCAGGATCAACTTTTTCGAGGGTTACCATTCTTATTTCTATTGCATATCCTTTGCCGAATATAGAACCAAATCCTGCTGTATAGCTTGCACCTACATTAAAAAGCCCGTCCTGCGCTTTGTTGCTGGCTTCTCCCCTTGGAAGCCTGGAAGGGTGAAGGGAATAAAGATCGCCGTAATTATCTTCGAGATAATCATCGATTTCATCAAATACTTTTTTGAGTGTTTCATCGAATTTAACCATTTTTGGATGGAACATGATTAAGCAGGTTTCTCCTTAAGCTTTGCGCTATATAAAGGATTATAACACAAAATACCTTTTTCCATAAAGCTTTCCATTAGAGAAATTGAGGTGCAATTAAAAATCATTTTTGGCAAACTAATTTCTTCTGCAATAATATTAAAGTCGCTTTTAAACTTGATTCTTCTGCCAAGAGTTATGTGCGGAGTAAATATTCTGGTTTCTTTTTTAAAGCCGGATTTAAAAAGCTCTTCTTCGAGCAGCGCCGAGAGTTTCCACAAATCATCGGCTCCGTTATCCACTCCCAAAAACAGGGTAAAACCTTCCTTTCTGCTAAAACAGCCTGCATTACCGGAGGTAAAACCAAAAGAAGCTGTTTCTTCAACAGCCCTATCCATTACAAATATAATCTTGGGGATTAATTCTTTTTCTGTTTCTCCAAGGAATTTTAATGTAAGATGATAGTTTTCAATTCTTGTAAATGTCCCTTTAACTGATTGAGCTCTATATTCTTTTTGGATTTCATGAATAGTTTTTTTATTTTCTTTTTCAATTTGCGCTGCAATGAATAATCTCATATTTTTTCCTGCTATAGACAAACTTGAATCTCAAAAACGAAACCCAAGGTTAATGGAAACAGCAACAGGGTTTTCATCAATTCTTTCGCCTATAATAGGGACCCCTGCGGTTAATAAAATATTTCCAAACAAAGGAATTTCTGTAAATATAGAAATTCCTGCTGACATAAGCACTCCGGAATCGCTATCTCCATATCCTTCAAGTTTGTCAAAATAACAAATATCAAAAAAAGCAAGAAATCCAGGTCGCAATATTTTTCTTCCGGCTGCGGTTTTTACTTTCGGCATTATAAATCTTATATCAAAATTGTTTATTATTTTTATTTCGCTGTCAAAACGCCTGTTTTCAAAGCCTCTTACCATACCGCCGCTTGCGGGTATGTGCCTGTTGATGCCGTATGTTTGTCTGACATATAACGGGATATTATTTCCAAAAGAATAATCCAGCCCAATGGAATTCGCCAAATAGATGGCGCGTATAGGGGTATTAGCGCGTGATTCATAAATGGGATGAAAATATCTGACATTCGCAAATATTTTTGTAAAATCAGATATACCCACAATATTATTAAAAAACCAGGGCGGAGCTATTTCTGCTGAGAGCTCTGCAAAAAGTCCTTTAAAAAGCCCGGTTTCCCGGGAAAAAAGAATATTATCATATATAAGAGAAGCAATAAAAGTATTATAAAGCACCCCATGCCTGTCTGGTCTCGAAGAGTCAAACAATATACTTGACTCCTGCCAGGGCGCATCGAATTTCCACACACGCATGGTTCTGTATTTTAAAAAAAGCGAAAGAAGGTTTCTGTTGGTTTTATGGTTCCATAGCAGTCCCTGCTCTATTCCAAGTCCCCAGGTTGAATGTAATTCTGAATAAATAAAGTTTAAATTTCTGTCTTTTGTATAACGATCATCTTCATCTCTGTAATAGCCAATCCATGTTATGACACTCCCGCAACTAATGCGAAAAATTGTATCTCTGCCTTCGAGAAGACCGCGGTTAAGGCGCAAGCAAAAATTTATATAGCCGCCCCATGTTGTTAAGCGCGGTTCAACAAAAAACTCTCCGATATTTCCTACTTCTCTTGCTTCTCCGACTTGTCCTGAATAAAGAGGAGATATAGCGGCTAACAGCAAAAGAGCCAGCAAAATAAAAGGTTTGCTTCGCATACTTTTTGCTTTACTTGCCGAGAATTTCTTTGAAATATTTAAAAAACAGCTCATTTTCTTTTTTTCTGCCTATCGTAACCCTTATACAGGAAGGGAAATTATAACTTTTAGCGGAACGCACAATAATTCCTTTTTTTAAAAGTTTTTCTGTAACCGAAACTCCGTCAATGCCTGTATCTATAAGGATATAATTGGTCTGGCTTTTATAATATTTGAGACCCATTTTGTCCAGTTCGGAGTAATAATATTTTTTTTCTATATTGGTTTCATCTAACGTCTTATTAAAGAAATCCGCATCGTCTAAGGCAGAAATCGCAAGGTTCTCTGCTATTAAAGAAACATCAAACGGCGGCTTTACCAGCTGCACAAGCTTTATAAATTCTGGATTGCTTATGCCGTAACCTATGCGTACGCCGGCGAGTCCGTAAATTTTGGAAAAAGTGCGGAGTATAAAAAGGTTTTTTACGCCTTTGCGTATCATCTCAAGCGCATTGGGGTTATATTTTTCTTCTGTAAATTCTATATATGCTTCATCCAGAAAGAGTATGGTTTTTTCGGGAATGTTTTGCATAAATTGCGTTAGCTCTTTTACAGGCATGGCTTCGCCTGTGGGGTTGTTGGGGTTGCAAATATAGATAACTTTTGTCTTGCTTGTAATTTTTTTGTAAATATCATCGAGGTCTATTAGCGTTCCTTTCATTTTTGTAAAAACAGGAATGCCCCTCATAATTTTTGTAATTGTCTCGTAGACGGGAAATGTTATTTCCGGAATTATGGCTTCGTCGCCATCGTTAATAAAAGCCATTCCAAAATTATATATAACCCCGTCGCCGCCATTGCCTGTGGTAATATTTTCGGGTTTTAGATTTAGTTTTTGTGCAAATTTTGCCATAAGTTCAGGATTATAGATTTCGGGGTATTTATGGAGATGATCCCCAAGGCTTCTGTAAGCTTCTTTTGCTCTGGGAGATGCGCCGTTTGGGTTTTCATTGGAAGCCATTTTGTAAATTTCAGAAAGGTTAAGCTCCCTTTCCACATGTTTTATCGATTTTCCTGGTATATATTCTTTTATTTCCAGAATACCGCTGTTTGCATAATCTTTTATATTCAATATTTTACTCCCAACAATATGGAAGGTACAGTTTACAATAATAATCAGGAAAGTACAATAAGGTGTAACCGGTTTATGTGGCGAAAAAAGCACTCTTTGTCTGTGACGCTGGAAGCGCCGCAGACAAAGTGTTAAATAAACATTTTTAGGGAAGCACTGATTAAGAACCTATAATTTTTAAAATTTAATAGTAGGTTCTTATTTGACTCTAATCAGTGCTTCCACATTTTTTCTCATTTTCTTTGCAGAAAACGAGAAAAAAGGATACCGCAGCAAAGCTGCGTTTCCTTATTCGCTCGGTAATGTGCGTGCAAGCACGCCCGCTACACTCGCTTCATTCGGAAATAAGGTATTGTAGCCCCGAACAAG
>WQTU01000084.1 GCA_009786125.1 Spirochaetota bacterium | reverse complement strand
GTATGGATGGCTGGAGGCTGCGATGCGCCCACGCTGGAAACTTCGTTGCGACGTGCCGAAGTGCAACGAGGCTCTGGCGAGACAGCGCAGCCTCCAGCCACAACGACCACATTCGTATCGTCAGCAAATCAATTCCTCATATATCCAGCATTGTTATGGAAAGAGCATTTTCCTCGATAAACTTTCGTCTCGGCTCAACATTCTCTCCCATAAGCGTTGTAAAAACAGTTTCTGCTTCTACAATATCCTCAAGCTTTATTTGCATTATTGATCGGGTTTCCGGATTCATTGTTGTTTCCCAAAGCTGATCAGGATTCATCTCTCCCAGACCCTTATATCTTTGCACATTTATTTTTTCTTCAGAAATATTAAGCTGCTGTTTTATCTCGTTTAAATAATTGTTTTTTTCTTCTTCGTTATAAGCATATTTTATTACTTTATTGTAACTGACCTTAAAAAGCGGCGGCATTGCAATATAAACATGGCCTTTTTCAACAAGGTCTTTCATATATCTGAAAAAGAAAGTAAGCAGAAGCGTCCTTATATGAGAACCATCAACATCAGCGTCGGCCATGATTATAACCTTGTCGTAGCGCAGCTTTGTGAGATTAAACCCTGTGCCTACGCCTGTTCCCAGAGTATTTATTATTGGCGTAAGTTTGTCGTTTGAAACAACCTTATCGATGCGTGTTTTTTCAACATTCAGCATTTTGCCCCAAAGCGGAAGAATTGCCTGAAACTGCCTGTCCCTGCCCTGCTTTGCGCTGCCCCCTGCACTATCCCCTTCTACAATGTAAACTTCGCATTTCTTTGGGTCTTTTTCGCTGCAGTCCGCAAGCTTTCCGGGCATTCCCGAACTTTCGAGAAAATTCTTTCGCCTTGTGAGCTCTTTTGCTTTTCTCGCTGCTATTCGCGCTTTTGCAGCATTTATTATCTTGTCCAGTATTTTATCCAAAGCCGCTGGATTTTCTTCGAAATAAGCTGTAAGAGATTCGTTTACAAGCGATTCTACGATACCTTTGACATCAGAATTGCCGAGCTTTGATTTTGTCTGACCTTCGAACTGAGGTTCCGGAATTTTGATTGAAACTACGGCTGTGAGTCCTTCTCTTACATCTTCTCCGGAAAGAGATTCTTCAACCTTTTTTACAAATTTGGATTTTTTGAGAAACTCATTATAAACCCTTGTAAGAGCAGATTTAAAACCAACAAGATGGGTTCCACCTTCCCTGGTGTTTATATTGTTTACAAAAGAAAAAATATTCTCGTTGTAGCCATCATTATATTCAAGAGCAAGCTCTACTTCTGTATTTTCTTTAGTTCCAAAGATATAAATTGGTTCTTTATCAAGAGTCCCTTTGTTTTTATTAAGATAACTTACAAAAGACTTTACTCCGCCTTCAAAGCAAAATTCGTGCTCTTTTATTGTGGGCAGCCTGAAATCTTTAATGGTTATTGTTATTAATTTATTAAGAAAAGCAAGTTCCCGCAGTCTGTTTGACAGAACATCAAAACTATAGAGATTTGTCTCGAATATCTCCATGTCCGGGGAAAATCTTACGATAGTTCCTGTTTTTTCTGATTCGCCAATTACTTCTACCGGTTTATCCGGCACACCCCGTTTATAGCTCTGGAAAAAGATTTTCCCCTCTCTGTGCACCTCAACATACATCCATTCGCAGAGTGCATTTACAACAGCTGCCCCTACTCCGTGAAGTCCTCCGGAAACTTTGTAGCTGTTTTTTTCAAATTTTCCGCCGGAGTGCAGGCGGGTCATTACAACTTCAAGCGCGCTTATGTTTTCTCCGGGGTGATGATCAACAGGTACTCCGCGGCCATTATCTGTTATTTTTATTGAGTTTCCTTTTTCTATTTCTACATCTACTCTATCACAAAAACCAGCAAGCGCTTCGTCTATACTATTATCAACAATCTCATAAACAAGGTGATGCAGACCATCCGGACCTGTAGACCCGATATACATGCCTGGTCTTTTTCGAACAGCTTCCAGCCCTTTAAGAACTTGTATACTTTGGGCCGAATATTTACTTTCCATCTCTTTTTTTACCTGATATTATATAAATTTAATGCAAATTATTCCAAAGTATACCTTTTTATCCCATAAATAGCAATAAACCGCCCCTTTAAACCCTTGAAAAGAATTAAAAAAGATACTTTCATTTATAGCAAAGCTATAATAAGATGATAGCTGCACAATAAATGGTATTATGTGCAAGCACGCGCAAAGCAACCGCAGGGCACAGCTCTGCCACTCGTCGCTTTTGGCGGCTTTCCGCAGCAGAGCTGTGGGGTACGCTTCGCGACCCTTTGCTAACCGTCGTCGCCTCGGTCACACCCACAAGGGGTACTTTGTGTGCAAACTACGTTTGCCCGCGACATTCGGCTCCTAGATTAGTAAAAAGAGGTATATCGTAAGTTAAAAATTATTTTAATAACTTGTGGATAACTACTGTGGAAAAACAGTTTTTTTAATACTATTTAAACATTATGCAAAAAATACGTGTTGCTGATAGTTTTAAAATATCTAATTTCTTGTAATATAAGGAATTAAATCATAAAAAATATTGTTTTCATGTTTGCCGGAAACAAAGTTTCAAAATATTGTTATTTGTTTTTGTGTACAAGCTGTTGATAACTTATGGAGTGCTTAATGAATTCCTGGAATTATGAAGTGTTTTGGAAAGAAATGTTAAATCAGATAAAAAACTCTATATCAAAAGAAGAATTTTCTATGTGGTTTAACAATATTTCATATTGTTCTTCAGAAGAAAACACCATAGTCCTTTCTGTTCCGTCAAATTTTTTTATGGATCAAGTAAAACAACGGTATCTCCCTCTTATAAAAGAAACTATGGGAGAACTTTCCGGAGATAAAATTAATATATCCTTCACTGTAACAAAAAAAAATATTAAAGAAGAAAACAGTAAACAAAATAATATAGAAGAAATAAAAAAACACCCTGATTTAAGAGAAGATTATTCTTTTAAGACCTTTGTAATTGGAGAAAATAACTCTTTTGCAGCAAATGCTGCTATTTCAATATCAAAAAACCCAGGAAGCAATTATAATCCTTTTTTAATATATGGCGGTGTTGGTCTTGGAAAAACACATCTGCTCCAGGCAATTGGTCATGCTGTACATGAAAACTCTGATGGGAAGAGAAAAATTGTCTTTATTACAGCAGAAAATTTTACCAATGAATTTATAACTTCTTTGCAAAAAAACAAACCACATACATTCAAAAACAAATACAGATCCCTTGATTTACTTTTAATCGATGATATTCACTTTTTTCAGAATAAAGAGGGACTTCAGGAAGAGCTTTTTCATACATTTAATGCTCTTTACGGAGCAAAAAAACAGATGGTTTTTACATGCGACAGACCTGTTTCTGAACTTAAAAATATTACAGACAGAATGAAAAGCAGATTTGAAATGGGACTTAATATGGAACTTAATCCACCTGCTTTTGAAACAAGATTAGCAATACTAAAAAATAAAGTAGAATCTCTTGAAACACCAATAGCAGACGATATTCTTGAATTAATGGCGCAAAATATAACTTCAAACGTACGAGATTTGGAATCTGCTCTTAAAAAACTTATTGCATATACAGAGCTTGTTAATAAAAAAATAACAAAAGAGATTGCTCAAAAGCAGCTTATAGACTCTTTTACAACATCAAAACAAGGTAATATATCTGTAGACCTTATACAAAAAAAAGTAGCTGAATATTTTAATCTTTCGCATGTTGATCTTCGCGGAAGAAAAAGAACAAAAGCAATAGCTTTTCCAAGGCAAATTGCAATGTATATAACACGGGAACTTACAGAATATTCAACTACAGAAATTGGATCAGATTTCGGTGGGAGAGATCATACAACAGTAATACATGGTATACAAAAAATAGAGGGAAGTCTTAAATCAGACCCCACAATGGAAGCAACAATAAATAATATAATAAGATCTATTAAAGAACAAAGTTCCAAGTAACAACCTGTGTATAAAATATATAAAATTATGATATTATATTGCTGCTTGTTGATAAATGTGGATAAATGTTAATAAGTATTAAAAGTTATCAACATAGGTTATTCCTTATAAGTAAAAGAAATAATTATCTTTTACACATATTATATGTGCTTATTATTATAATTATTAAATTTTATTAATATAATAATTATAAAGAACTAAAAGATACGGAGAATAAAATGAAGTTTAAGTGCAGTAAAAATTCAATTTTAAATGAAATCTCAATTACTCAGGATATTATTTCTTCAAGAAATGCATTATCTATACTTTCTAATGTTCTTCTTGATGTAGATAATAACCTTCTTACAATAAAAGCAACTGATCTTAAAATTGGTTTTGAAACCCAAATACCTGTATCTGTTGAGGAACCCGGAAGTACTACAGTTTTTTGCGATAAATTGCTTGGTGTTTTAAGAGCAATGCCTGAAGGAGATATAATTTTTTCTGTAGAAAAACAAAAACTTATTATAAGCTCAGAGAATAATAATATTATCTTTCAGCTTAAAATTATTGAAGCTGATAAATTCCCGGCACTTAAAAACGTTTCAGAAAACAGTTATTTCTCTGTTCCTCAGAAAGATTTTGTAGAAATGGTTACTCAAACAAGTTTTGCTGTATCAGACGATGAAACAAGATATTTTATGAATGGAGTTTTTCTTGAAAAGAAAGAAAATAATTTAGTAATGGTTGCAACAGACGGAAGAAGGCTTTCTTTTGTAAAAAAAGAGTTTGATTCTGTTCCTGACAATATGGAAACCAGTATAATTCCTGTAAAAATACTTGGACTTATTAAAAAACTTGCAACAGGAGAGGGAGAATTTCTTATTGCAATTTCCGATAAAACATTTTTTATAAAATTTGATAATAACAAGATATATTCGAATCTTATCGAAGGGCAATTTCCAAATTATCAGCGAGTAATACCGGAAAAACAGGAACAAGTGGCAATTCTTTCAAAGGAAGACTTTCTTTCTGCATTAAAAAGAGTTTCTGTTCTTGTTGAACAGAAGTCAAAAAGAATTTTTATGAAATTTTATGAAGGCGCTATTGATATATATACAGAAGAAACAGAAGTTGGCGATGCAAAAGAGACACTTCCGTGTGAATATTCGGGACAAGATTTCGTATTAGTAATAAATTACCTTTATCTTCTGGAACCAATAAAAGTTATGGAAGAAGAAGATGTTTCTTTTAAGTTTACAGACCCCACAAAAGCTGTAACATTAGTCCCTGTTCCTGAGCAAGATTATTTTCATATTGTTATGCCAATGCAGGTGTAAGTGAGTTTTTTTTCTGTAAATACATATAATTTTCGTAATTTAAAAAATGCACAAGTAGACACCAATGCAAAAAATGTATTTCTCATAGGAGAAAATGGGCAAGGAAAGACGAATTTTCTCGAAGCAGTATATGTTTTATGTTTTGGTAATTCCTTTAGAACAAAAATAGATTCTCTTTTTGTAAAAGAAGATGAAAAAGAGATGTCTGTAAAAGGCATTTACAAAGAAAAACAGGAAGAAAGCATTAAAAACACCATTTTTCTGTCTATAGTTAAGGGAAAAAAAACAATAATCCTTAATGAGAAAAAGATAAAAGACAGAAAAGAGATAATTTATAATATTCCGTGCGTTGTTTTTTCCCATGATGATGTTTATTTTGTAAACGGAACTCCGGACAGAAGAAGAATTTTTTTTAACCAGACAATAAGCCTTTTTGACTGTAATTATCTTGATAATTTAAGACAATACGAAAGAATATTAAGAAACAGAAATGCTGTTTTAAAAAATAATGATAAAGAGTATAAAGGATTTAATACCTCGGACTTCGGGGTATTAAATCCTTTGATTCCTCATTCGCTCGGTCATGAGCGTGCAAGCACGTCGCGACACTCGCTTCATTCGGAAATAATCTCTGTTTTAGACACACAGCTTGCGGAAAAAGGAATAGAACTAATAAAAACAAGAGAAAAAATAACAGAAGAGTTTAACGAGACATTTTCTTCTGTTATCTCAAAGGTTTTGGATATAGATTCAGAAATAAAAATAGTCTACAAGCCATCATGGGGTCTTGATTCTGATGCAGATAAAATAAAAAAAATACTTTTATCAAAACAGGAAGCAGAAACAGCGTTGGGCACAACACTTTCCGGACCGCACAGAGATAGATTTTATTATTACATAAATAAAAAAGATTTTACAAAAATAGCGTCTACAGGGCAAACCAGGCTAATATCTCTTGCTTTAAAAACAGCTCAAGCAGAGTTTTACAAGGAAAAAACAGGAAAAAAACCTTTGGTTCTTTTTGATGATGCTCTCCTGGAGCTGGATAAAGTAAAAAAAACAAGATTTATTGAATCATTTCCCGAATATGAGCAAGCGTTTTTTACTTTTTTGCCAGGAGAGGAAAAAATTATTCCGGAAAGAGAAGGTATATTTTATACTGTTGACAATGGCACCATTCGCCGACGGAGCGAGGATTGCGAGTAAATGAAAAAAGCAGGAGATCTTTTAAAAAATTATTTAAATAATTTGGGAATCCCAGCAGAAAAAAAAGAGAATATATATTCCTGTTGGCACGAGATAGCAGGAAAAGAAATTGCGGATAATTCACAAGTAATTGATATAAAAAACGAGACAATTTCTTTGGAAACAGAGCATCCGGGCTGGATTCAAATAATAAATTTTAAAAAAGATCATATATTGAAAAAGATAAATGAGAAATTTCCCGAAAAGAAAATAAGAGAAATAAAAGTTATACTAAAAAAACAGAATAACCAGAGCTAAGAATTGACTTCATTTGTATAATAAATTATGATTCTCACTATAAATTCAAGCTAAAAACTCTAACTTAGGTTAGAAACAATATAAGGAGTTTCTTTAATGAAAAGGACTTATCAGCCAAGCAAGGTAAAAAGAAACAGAAAGTTCGGATTCAGAGCCAGGATGAAGACAGTTGGCGGAAGACTTGTTTTAATGCGAAGAAGGCAGAAGGGAAGAAAAAAACTATCAGTATCTGATGAGAAAAAGCCTTACTAAAAAAGAAAGGATGAAGAAAAGAGATATTTCAAAGGTTTTTGAAATATCAGAAAGTATAAAAATATCCTGTATAAGGTTGTTATACTATAAAAACAGTTTTACTTGGAACAGAATAGCTGTTGTATTAAGGAAAGGATATGGCAATTCTGTAGAGAGAAATCGGGCAAGAAGAGTAATAAAAGAAATATATAGGGAAATGAAAAACAGTTTACCTCTTGGGTATGACTTTATATTTTTATTGACTAATAAAATAACTAATTACAAAGCTGCTAATATAATTATGGTTTCTCTTTTTAAACGAGCAGGACTTATGGATGCGTCTGGTAAATTTATTTAATTTTATACTTATAGCTTTGGTTATTATATATAAAAAACTTATCTCACCAGCACTTCCGCCGTCGTGTATTTTTTATCCAAGTTGTTCGTCATATGCTCTTGAGGCTTTAAAAAAATATGGACCTCTTAGGGGCAGTTTCCTTTCCATAAAAAGAATTTTAAGATGTCATCCCTTTAGCAAAGGCGGATATGACACTGTCCCATAATCCGAGGAGATAAATTATGGAAAAAAACACTATTTATGCAATAATCCTGTCAATTATTATTATTTCGCTGGGATTTTATATTCAAACCGTCCTGTTTCCTCCTCCGGTACCAGAAAGACCAATAGAAACAGGCAGAGACATAAGTCAAGAGCAAATGATGAGAGATCCGGCAAATGTTAATCTTACCGCAGTATCTGCGATGACCAGCAGGGAAATAGACCCTGATCTTTACAGGGAAGTAAGGCTGGAAACAGAGGTTTTTGAAGTAGTATTTTCAAATCTTGGCGGAACAATAAAATCATTAAGGCTTAGAAACCATTTTGACGGCGATGAAATGCTTGAGATGATTAATACAAACAGCGATATGGTTGCTTTTAATATTTATATGGGAGATTTTACCGCTGATCCCCTGAATGTGTATTTTGACACAAGGGTATTCACCCAGGGCATTAGCACAATAACAGAGTTTACAAAAGATATAGAGATTCCTTCCATAACCGGCGAAAGCACGCCGCTTTTTATAATGAAGCGATATATTTTTAAACCATCAGACTATATGATAGAGCTTCAAATACAGATTATAAACAGAAATAATCAAATGATACCGCTGGATAACAATGGTTTTGCTTACACCTTGGGTTTTGGACCGCAGATAGGTCCGAGATTTGAGCGAATAGACGGAAGAAGAGAATTTAGAAGGTTTCTTATCAACACAGATAGAAGAAGAGAAGTCTCACCGGCTCGTAATGAGACGGAAGTAAAAGTACATGAAAGGATAAACTGGGCAGCTATTTCCGGCAGATATTTTGCAGTAATAGGAATACCTGATCACACATTATATACAACAGTTTTTTCAAACAGGGCTATAGATGGCTTTGAAGAAGGCTCAAGGCTTTTCTTTTCACGGCCTGTAATAAGAAGTTCTGCGACTTTGGATACTTTTAGATTTTTTATTGGACCCAAAAGCGCGGAAATCCTAAGATCGCATAATCACCCGGACAGGAATGGATTTAGAACAAGCGATCTTAATCTTGAGCGAATTCTTGATACAATACCAATGCTTGGCTGGCTGCAGGAAATACTTAAGGTTTTGCTGGATTTCTTTTATGGAATAGTTCCGAATTATGGCGTTGCGATAATTATGGTTACGATTTTTGTAAGGCTTTTAATGTTTCCTCTTACTCATAAAGCGTTTAAAGCATCGAGCAAAATGGCAGCGCTGTCTCCTAAAATGCAAGAGCTTAGGGAAAAGTATAAAGGCAATCCGCAGAAAATGAATCAAGAAATGTCAAATTTATACAGAACCGCGGGAGTAAATCCTTTAGGAGGATGTCTTCCTCTGCTGCTGCAGATGCCTATTTTTATAGCACTGTACGGGCTTTTAAGCACCCATTTTGAGCTGCGCGGTGCTGCTTTTATGCTCTGGATAACAGACCTTTCTGCACCGGATTCCATTTATAACTTTGCGCCTGCTTCAATTCCTCTTATTGGAAGCGATATAAGAATGCTGCCTATTCTTATGGTTGTAACTCAGATTTTTTCAACAAAAGTTATGCAGACACCGGCGTCGGCGAACAATGCTCAAATGAAACTGATGATGTATATGCTGCCAGCGATATTTCTTTTTATTCTTTATGATGCGCCGTCAGGGCTTTTGCTTTACTGGACAATGACAAACTTTTTGACGATTATTCAGCAGATAATTGTTAATAGAGTTGTAAAGAGGAAAAAATCTGCATGATTTTATGCAAGGAGATATAAATATGGTAATGGAATTTGATGGAAGAACAGAGAAGGAAGCTATAGAGAAAGCTATAGCAGAATTAGGGCTTGAAAGAGATGAATTTGATGTTGAAATCGTTGAAACTTCAAAAAAAGGGTTTTTTAAAAAAGGAAATGTAAAAATAAAAGTATATCTTAATAGCAATAGTCAGCCGGGAGAAACAAAAAAATATGAACCGGAAACAGATTGTGAAAAAAAGACAAGAGATTATCTTGAAACACTTTTAGAAAAAATGGGTCTTCCCGGAAAAGTTTTTATTTCTTTTAAGGAAGACAATAAATTGGGCTTATCAATAGAATCTGAATATTCAGGTATTCTTATTGGGAAAAAAGGGAAAAACCTGGATGCGATTCAGCTTTTGCTAAATGTTTATGCCGGCAATTTTGAGGAATCTTCCGGAACACCAGCCCCAAGAATTGTTATTGATGCAGAGAACTACAGAGTAAGAAAAGAAGAAAGTCTTGTGCGGCTGGCAATAAAATCCGCAGAGCAGGTTAGGAGAAGCAGAAGGTCGAAACTTCTTGAGCCGATGAATCCTTTTGAAAGAAGAGTAGTTCATACAGCTCTTAATGGTATGGACGATATTGCAACAAAAAGCGACGGCGAAGGGCTTTTTAAACAAGTAAGAATAATTTACCGGCGGAGCGAAGATCGCGTGCAGGCATAAATCCCCTTTGCTGGCTGGCGAAGGGGTGGATTTTACACGAAGTGTAAAAGACGGGGTAGTGGAAAAAAGGTTATAAAAAATCACCTGCCTCGCCATTCTGGCACCCCTTCGGATTAAAGTGTACATGAGATCAAATAGGAGACCGCTCAGTTTTGGGCGGTTTTTTTCTTTCTGGCCTTGTTTTTATAGTGCAAAACAAGAAAAAGAGCAATGCATGAACACCAGGCAGCTGCAAAAACCGGAAGACCGGAGTTAGGTTTGCTTACTTCAAGAAGAGAGTACAAAAAAGCTGCCAAGCCAGCCAAAATAGAGAAAGAGTAGATAACAAAAAGAATTTTTTTCTGAGATAACCCAAAATCAATAAGTTTATGATGAATATGTTCCCTGTCCGGCGATGCAATTGAAAGGTTTCGCCTGCGGCGTCTTAAAATAGCAGCAATCATATCCATTGCAGGTATTACCAGAACAATAAGAGGCATAAATATTGTTTGCGAAAATCCGCCGTCGCTATTGTTTATTAAGGGAATTACCGCAAGGCTGAATCCAAGCAAAAGGCTGCCGGAATCGCCCATGAATATTTTTGCCGGCGGAAAATTAAAGACAAGAAATCCCAATACAGCGCCAAGAAGAGCAAAAGAAAGCCCGGCTGCTGTATAATTTTGTGTCATAAAAAAAATTATGCCGTAAAAAAGAGATGCTGTAAAAGCAATACCGCCCGCAAGCCCATCCATTCCATCCATCAGATTAATGGCATTACAGAGGCTAATTATCCAAAAAACAGTTATGAGATGCGAAAAAATGCCAAAAGAAATGTTCTGCTCAAGAAAAGGAATATACAAAAATTCCAGATTAAAGCCGGCAACAGAAACAATAAGCGCGGCAGTAATCTGTATGAGTAGTTTCTGCCATGCCTTTAAACTAAAAAAATCATCTGCTATACCTAAAAAAGTAATAATAAGAAATCCGGCAGCCAAAGCAAGGTAGTGATATCTTGAAATTGTGCTAAGCCTAATATCTGTATATTTGCAGATAACAACAAACAGAAATACTGCAAGCAAAAAAGAAACAAAAATGCCTATTCCGCCAATTCTTGGTATATTGCCGCGATGAATTTTTCTGTCATTTGTAATATCATACCAGCTTTTTTTATGAGACAGGGATATTAAAAAAGGAGTTACAACCAAATTTATAATTAAAGCTATTCCGCTTATTATTATTAGCAATATAATATTGTTCATTTCAGACATTTAGTTTAGCATTAAAATATTAAATAATAAATAGGTTTATCCATAAGCGAGAAAATTAGTGATGGAATACAAAATAAAAGACATTTCCCTGTATGACTGGGGAAGAAAAGAGATTGAAATAGCAGAAAAAGAAATGCCGGGTCTTATGGCTATAAGAGAAAAGTATGGCAAAGAAAAACCGCTTAAAGGCGTTAGAATAACAGGCTCTTTGCACATGACTATTCAAACAGCTGTTTTAATAGAAACCTTGGTAGACCTTGGGGCTGATGTAAGATGGTCTAGCTGCAATATTTTTTCTACCCAGGACCATGCAGCAGCAGCAATTGTTGTTGGCCGTGAAGGCACGCCGGAAAATCCGCAGGGAGTGCCGGTTTTTGCCTGGAAAGGGGAAACACTTGAGGAATATTGGCAGCTTCTTAATCTTTCTCTCACTTTTCCGAATGAAAAAGGGCCTGAGCTTATTGTAGATGATGGCGGCGATGCAACAATGATGATACACATAGGAGTTGCAGGCGAAAAAGCCCCATCTATTCTTGACAGAAAAGCTGAAAGCACAGATGAAATAGCTCTGTTAAAAGAACTTAAAAGTGATTTTGAAAAAAGTAAAAACAAATGGCAAAAAATTGCTGCGGACTGGAAAGGAGTCTCCGAAGAGACAACAACAGGGGTTCACAGGCTCTATAAAATGGCGGAGAAAAACGAACTTCTTGTGCCTGCGATAAATGTTAATGATTCTGTTACAAAAAGCAAATTTGATAATCTTTATGGATGCAGAGAATCTCTTATCGATGGAATAAAAAGAGCAACAGATGTAATGACAGCAGGAAAAGTAGCAGTAGTCTGCGGATACGGCGATGTGGGAAAAGGCTCTGCGCAATCATTCAGGGGCATGGGCTCCAGAGTTATTGTTACAGAAATAGATCCTATTTGTGCGCTTCAGGCAGCAATGGAAGGATATGAAGTAACAACAGTAGAAGATACTCTTGGAATTGGAGATATTTATGCAACTGCAACAGGAAACAAAGATGTTATTACAATCGAACACATGAAAAAGATGAAAGATCAGGCAATTGTATGTAATATCGGCCATTTTGATAATGAAATCGAAGTTCAAAAGCTCGAAAATTTTCCGGGAATAAAAAGAGTAAATATTAAACCTCAGGTTGATAAATTTATTTTTCCTCCTACAAAAGAGAATCCGGAAGGACATGCAATATATCTTCTTGCAGAGGGCAGGCTTGTAAACCTTGGGTGCGCAACAGGGCATCCTTCGTTTGTAATGTCAAACTCTTTTACGAACCAGGCGCTGGCGCAGATTGATTTGTGGGTAAACAGAGCAACGCTTAAACCCGGAGTTTACAGGCTTACTAAAAAACTTGATGAAGAAGTTGCAAGGCTGCACCTTGATAAAATCGGCGTAAAGCTTACAAAACTTACAAAAGAACAGGCTGATTATATTTCTGTGCCAGTAGAAGGGCCATATAAAAACGATCATTATAGATATTAAAGATATAAAAACCGCTAATTTATTCAATCGAGAATAAAGCTGCGTTACTTTAAGGGAAAAAAATATGAATAAAAAAAATTATCTTTTTACATCAGAATCTGTAAGTGAAGGGCATCCGGATAAAATATGCGACCAAATTTCCGATGCTGTACTTGATGAGTGCCTTAAGGCAGACCCTTATTCGAGAGTTGGCTGTGAGACATTTACAACAACAGGAATGGTTCTTGTTGGCGGAGAGATAACAACCAAAGCTTATGTAGATGTGCAGGAAGTTGCACGCGGGGTTGCAAAAAGAATTGGATATAACAGGGCAGAATATGGGCTCGATTTTGCGTCCATGTCTGTTTTAAATGCAATACACTCCCAGTCGCCGGATATATCGCAGGGTGTTTCCGGAACAGGTCTTTTTAAAGGAGAGCAGGGAGCAGGCGACCAGGGAATGATGTTTGGGTTTGCGTGCAGCGAAACAGAGGAACTTATGCCTGCGCCGATAATACTTGCTCATAAAATACTTTTGCGCGCTTCTCAAGTAAGAAAAAACGGAGAGCTTACATGGTTAAGACCGGATGCGAAAAGTCAGGTAACAGTGGAATACGAAGGTCATGTTCCAAAAAGAATAGATACAGTTGTTGTTTCGCATCAGCATGATGATGGAATTTCTTATGATGATATAAAAGAGCAAGTAGTTTCGAAAATTATAAAGCCTGTTTTGGAGCCTATTGGCTTGCTCGATGGAAAAACAAAATATTTTGTAAACCCGACCGGCAGGTTTGTAATTGGCGGGCCTCACGGCGATGCGGGGCTTACAGGCCGAAAGATTATTGTGGATACTTATGGCGGCATGGGCAGGCATGGCGGCGGCGCTTTTAGCGGTAAGGATCCAAGTAAGGTAGACAGGTCTGCGGCGTATATGGCAAGGTATGTTGCAAAAAATATTGTTGCAGCAGGGCTTTGCGAGAGGTGTGAGCTTCAGCTTGCTTATGCGATTGGGGTGCCTTTTCCTGTTTCTGTAATGGTAGATACTTTTGGAACAGCCAAAGTCGAGGAGCAAAAAATCGAAAAAGCAGTAAAAGAAATTTTTGACCTTACTCCTGCGGGAATTATAAAGGCTTTGGATCTTTTAAAGCCGATTTATCAGGCAACAGCTACTTACGGGCATTTTGGGCGGAGTGAGTTTTCCTGGGAAAAAACAGATAAGGTTGATGAGCTTAAAGGGCTTTGTAAATAAACAAAAGCATGAATCGCAGGTGTACGCAAACCCGACCAATGGTCGGGAAAAATGATGTAATTAGGCTAAGTAGTATGAAAAAGCACCGGAATTTTCTAAAAATTGTTTTGCTCCTATTTTCTTTAATAATCTCGAAGAATATATATGGGGCGGATCCGGAATTTCCAGAGGAGCAAACATCTACGAGCGAAGGTTCCTTTCTGGAAATTACCAACGCAGAAGTTGGTATCTTTTTCCGCCCGGAGTTTAATTTAAACCTTTACTACTCTTGGGATATTGCTGTAATCGGAATGCTGGAACTTAACGACCGGCTGGTTTTAAGAAGCGGCATTGCTCTGGGTCAAAGCTGGGCAAATGCAATTGTAAGCGCCCATGCGTCTGCCAAATACCGGCTCCCGTTTTTTGACCATTTTCCGTTAAGCCTCAAGACAGCGTACATCTACAATGGTTTGCCTGCTTATAAAACCCATGTTCATACAATAATTCCTCTGGCTGTGTTTACTTGGCGCCACTTTGAGGCTTCTCTTGGCTGCAGATTTAGGTTTCTTTATTTTGCCGGAAACCATGCTTTATCAGAACATATCTTCGCGGGAAAAGTAACCGTCAATATTTACAAAACCGATGATGTTCTTATTGGAATACGCGCGGCAAATTTTGATGATTTTGCTGCCAGCAATATTGATTTCGCTGCTGTAACACTCTTTAACAGATTTAGGATTTCCGATTTTGTTTCTATCAGCAATGAAATGAAACTGGAATTAACCGGGTATATTTTTGATTTTAGTTTTATGGTTTATGGTCTTTCCTACAGAGCGGGAGTAATTTTTAAATGGTAAAGCACTTGCGGACTTTGCCCGGCTTGCGCTGGACTTTGCCCCGGCTTACGCTGGACTTTGCCCCGGCTTACGCTGGACTTTGCCCGCGAAGCAGGGGTCGGCTAACATTTCTTGCATTGCTCTTTTGCATCTTAATGCTGTCCTGCGATCCTTATTATCATATTGATTTTACTGATAGGTTCGAATGGCGTTATGATGCTCTTAATCCGGCGCTTAATCCAGCGAATCGATCGCTTGACCCAGAGCTTGAAACGTCGTTTTCATTTATTGTAACGAGTGATACCCATATATGCGGCAAGGGCATGGCTGAAAGCTTTGCACGAATAGAAGATATACTTATCGGCAGCGATAGATTTATCGTTATTACCGGAGATGTTACAAATAGCGGAAGAAGGGAAGAATTTGGATTTTTTTTGTATGAAGCCGGAAAGATTTTTGCCGCGAAAGGAATACCGGTTTTTCCTGTTATTGGCAATCACGACATCTTAACTGGCAGAGGCAGACACTGGAGAGAATTTATTGGTCCCACTATTTATCGCATAGATTCCGGCACTGCATCTTTATTTATTCTTGACAATGCTCAAGGCATTTTTGGTCACCAGCAGCACAAATGGCTTGAGCGGGAAATGAGAACAGCAAGGAAGCACACCTTTGTTTTTGCTCATCAGAATTTTATGCAAATGTCTGATGTTCGCGAAGTAGCAAGAATTTTGGCAATGCTTGAAAATCGCGCTGCAGCTATGTTTATGGGGCATGTTCACAGTCCTTCTGTTCGGGAAATTGGCAATGTTAAATTTATTATCCCGGGCACGGCTATGGGCGGAAATTTTTTCAGAGTTCGTGTAAGCGATTCCGGGGTTACTTTTGAACATGGCAACTTTTTGCAGGAACAATAAAGGGTACACAAGGCGACCCTGTGCGAAAGCTCTGCAACATGGACGTTGCGCCAGGCAGCTTTCGCGCGATTCTCGCTTATTCGTCCAATAAAATTTGTCATGGAAATCAATTTTGTAAATAATTGTTGACATGAATTTCGGAAAAAATTTATACTTCTGAAGTGAAAAATAATTTTCTACTTATAAAAATACACGATATGCTTTTAGCGGCACAGCGGCACAGCGGCACAGCGGCACAGCGGCACAGCGGCACAGCGGCACAGCGGCACAGCGGCACAGCGGCACAGCGGCACAGCGGCACAGCGG
>WQTU01000083.1 GCA_009786125.1 Spirochaetota bacterium | reverse complement strand
CAGGGCAGCTTTAGGGGACTTGGGGCAAAACCTGTTATGGAGAGCTTCCATTTTCGCGAGCCGGTGTTAGCCAATCTCCCGAGGGATCGTATGCAGGCTCTTGAGTTTAGGCGGCAAGGCACAGGTTATATTTACTACACTGTTTCCCTCAGGTATGCTATACCCTCGGAACTTCAGTCTTTTAGAGACGAAGGAATTGGGGTTTTTCTCAATATTTTTGATATAAGTACCGGCGAGGAAATAAGCGGAAGTGCGCTTGTAAGCGGCAGAACCTATCGCGGTGTGGTGAGGGTTTCTTCGAGCAGGAATCGCACATTTCTTGCGCTGCGTGTTCCTGTGCCTTCGGGCGCGGAAATTCTCGATGCCACTTTTGTAACTACTGCTGCTTTTGCAGACAGAGGCGGCGTTACCGGGCGCGCGGACGAGGGCGGACAACGCGGTTCTCCTGTGAGTCATCAGGTTATTCTGGACAATGAGATTCAGTTCTTCTGGGATAATTTTAACAGGGGAGATTCAACAGTGAGTTTTCTTTTTCGTGCGGTAAGAAGGGGTGTTTTCCCTACGCCGCCGGTTCAGGCGGAGTTGATGTATGAAGCGGAAATTTTTGGGCGCAGTCAAGGGCTTCTTTATACTATTGAATAAGTGGGTGCTGTGGCTGCAACGGCTGAATAAGCGGCATTGCGTTGCTTTGGCAGCAGCAGCTTTGCTTGTCCTGGCTGTTGGGGCAATGCTTATATTGCGGTTTTCTCCTTATCCTGAGCTTGAGGCTTTTAAGGCGCGCCCCAACAGTGTGCGTTACTTTGACCGCAACGGCATTTTGCTGCAAGTAACGCCGCTTGCAGAAGGTTTGCGCCGGGAGAGGGCGGAAACCATTCCGCGTGAGATAAAAGATGTTTTTATTTTCGCAGAAGACCGCCGCTTTTATCGCCATATTGGTGTTGATGGTCTTGCCATGCTTCGCGCTTTTTACCAGAATATTCGTGGCGGCAGAATGGTCAGCGGCGCGTCGACCATAACCATGCAGCTTGCCCGGCTTATCTCCCTGGAAGCCGAAGCAGCGCAGAGATCCGAGCGCAAAATACGGCGCAGACCGGGGCAAGGAATTATCAGGAAAATAGGCGAAATCTTTAATGCCCTGCGTCTTGAAGCGCGGCTTTCAAAAGACGAAATACTTGAGCTTTATCTTAATTCTTTGCCCTTTGGTTTTAACACCGAAGGAGTAGCTTCTGCAGCGCGGACTTTCTTTTCTTCGGAGCTTTCCATGCTTTCGCCTGCACAGGTTTTTTGTCTTGCGATAATTCCAAGACGCCCAAGCTTATACAACCCTCTGAATAATCCGCAAATAAATCTTGCAGCAGCAATGGAGCTGCAGGCAAGATTCAGCGCAAATAAAAAACTTGCATCTGCCTGGCCTCTCTATGCAAACATTAGTCAGGCTGCGTGGGAATTTGCAGCAACCTCCGGGCAGCGCTTTGTATATCCATTTGAGCTGCCGCATCTTATTCGGCACATCAATGCCGGTCTGCCCCGCGGTCCTGCGCGCCCGAACGAAATACATCTTTCCATTGATCTTAGCTTGCAGCGCTATCTTGAAAGAGCTATTGCAGGGACTGTGGCGCGTTATGCGTATTCGCGCGTTACAAGCGGGGCAGGTCTTGTAATTGACAATGAAACCGGAGAGATACTTGCCTGGGTAGGCAGCGAAGATTTTCATAACGTTGAGGCAGCGGGGCAGATCGACGGAGTGCTGGCTCTGAATCAGCCGGGCAGCGCCTTAAAGCCTTTTCTTTTTGCAATGGCGCTTGAGTGGGGTTTTCTGCCCAATGATGTTTTGGCAGATATTCCGATGATCTTCGGGGAAAGAGAAGTCTACTTACCGAGGAATTTCAATAACCGTTTTAATGGTCCAATACTTTTTCGCGCAGCTCTGGCTTCCAGCCTGAACATTCCATCAGTCTATTTGCTTTATCGTTTAGGAGTACAGAATTTTACCAATCAACTTCTTGAACTTGGTTTTGATTCAATCGAACACTCTGCAGAGACTGCGGGGCTGGGTCTTGCGCTGGGAAATACGCCGGTAAGTTTGAAAGAACTTGTCCGGGCATTCAGTGTATTTCCCAGAGATGGCGTGTACATACCTCTGACATGGGAGATGGCGCAGTTCTCGCAGGGCACAGTTTTAGCACAGGAAAACCTAGAATTTCCCGACCAGTGGCCGGCTTTTGGAGAGCAAGTGTTTTCTCCGGATACTTCCCGCATTATCTGCTCAATTCTCTCTGATCCAGATGCCCGCGTATTGGCATTTGGCGCTGCCAGAAATTTCAGGGCTCCGTTTCCTGTAATTTTCAAAACAGGAACTGCCAATCAGTTTCAGAGCATTGTTGCGCTTGGAGCCAGCAAAAGGTACACAGCAGGAGTATGGATGGGGAACTTTACCGGAGAAACAGTTATCGGCAGAACAGGCAGTTCTGTGCCTGCGGCTATTGCAAGAGATGCGCTGGTTTATTTACATGGTTCGCACAGCAGGGGCGGCCCTGCTTTTCTGGCTCCGCAGCAATGGGAACCCCGGAGAATCTGCGCACTCTCCGGCATGAGTCCCACAGAAGCTTGCCTTTCAATAATCAGCGAATATATTTTCCCAGGCAGAGAAGGCAGCCCCTGCACCTGGCACCAAATAATAAACGGGCAGATCAAAATAATATACCCTGCAGAATACCAGGCATGGTTTAATGCTGCGGCAAGACAGGGCTTCCTTGACCACAGCTCCCGTGTTTTGGAAATTGTCAGACCAAGAGATGGCTTTGCTTTTTTCTACAACCCCGGCATAGGCAGGGGCGAAATTCCTGTTGAAGTTATTGGAGGCAGCGAAGATGAGTTATTGGTCAGCTTTAATAACCGCACTTTTACTGTTGAGCGGCCTTTTGTCTTCTTTCTCGAACGAATCCCGGGGCAGCACACCTTGCATGTTCAAAGCGGCGCTGAATCTGCAGAAATAAAGTTTAGCGTAGAGTAGATATCTTCTGACAATAACCAGTGAAAATTTCACCCTAAAATTCACCGGGGATTCCGGCTGCTTTGTTCATGGTTTCTGCAAAAACACTTATAAAAAGCAATGCTCAGCAAGGCAAAGAAATAAAAGAAGTTTTTGAGGCTATTAATAATCAATTGCGCGAAAACAATAAAAGGTATTATACAGCAGGGCAAGCCATGCGCCCACCGCGCCAGCAATTCGGAATTTAGAAAAGGCTCGCTCGAAATACCCCGAAATACACATAAAATCGTAGGCTGCAGATGAGCAACCACCTGTTTTTCATCAATTTTGGTAATATTTCGAGAGAAAAAATCCAAATTCCGAATTGCTGCCACTGCGCCTTTGGAGCGGGTTCCGCTGGCAAGCAGCGGGGTACGCGGACCTTTTGTTTACCTCCTCGCTCGACACACAAGGGGCACAGCTCCTTTGTCCACCTCATCGTTCGGTCATATGCGTGCAAGCACGCCCGCGACTCTCACTTATTCGGTGGATGTGCAAGCTCTACAACATGGACATTGTGTCTGGCGCAGCGACACGGATGTTATTATCCCGGACTTGTTACGGGGCGCGATACGTGCAACGCACGCGCAAAGCGACCGCCAGGCAGCTTGTCCGCGGTTCTCGCTTCGTCGGTAAATAAAGAAAATATGTTTCTAACAACGTTTATGGGGATTTTGGATATTCCATCACGCAGGTTTTCTTATGCAAATGCAGGTCATGTTGTTCCGTTAATAGATTGCAGCAATGGCTTTGAACGGATTGTCGCAAAGCCAATTTGGTGCTTGCTGTTGCAGAAGACGCAAAATATCAACAAGATGAAATAAAGCTCAAGCAGGGTAATACGTTCTTCTTCTATACTGATGTTAAATAAAATGCGACTGAATGGATAGATATGTTGAACTCTATCGAAAATTACAGTATAATTTATACTTAGAAAATATTATTGGAGGATTTTTTGCATAGAAAATATTTTTTTATTCGTAAAATTTTGTTGTTTTTAATCATTTCCTTTGGCTTTGCCTCTAAATTAAACGCACAAAATATTGAACAGTCTTTTTATTATAGATTGTCATCACATATAATTGAGTACATGGAAAGAAACCGTAGAGGTGATCCTGTCGGCGATCAAATAATAGACTTATTTATTGAAGTTTTCAACGATAGACATAATCTCAGTATATGGCGTACGGATACCAGCCGTGAGGAATTGCGAAAACGTCGAACTCAATTAAGAGGAGAGGCATTTTTATTATTAAATGCCGCTTTACATGAATTAGGCTTCGGCTCTGATGGACAAGATACGAGGAATTTTCATCGGAAAGCGATAGGCTCTTTGATGACACTTTCTATTTTAACCACATTTGCTGAAGAACGTTTTATCGAACCAGCAAAATCAATTGCATATGGTGATAAGCGATTAGATTACCCACAGCTTTATAAAATAATAAACTTCTTGGAAATAATGCAAATGTATGACAATTTTAGAATATCTTTAATTCGTCAACACCCAAGTTTCCCCGTTAATGTCCCCGAGAGGATAGAAGGCATAATTTCACGATTAGTGGACTTGCAAAATTACCTTACGCGTGTTTTAGAAGTAAATCCATATGATATGGGTTTTTGGATAGAAAGAGACGTAATATTTATCGGCGAGCTTATTCAACTATTGAGATATGAGGTTGCAATGAAATAAATGATTGTAAAAACAGTCGCACTTCACTTAATAAACAGTATACGCCATTTATCTTAAATTTGAAAAAATCATTATTGTGATCTTCAAAAAATAATGAGAATATATGTTCCAATTTGTAAATATTATGCTAAAATACTATTAAAGATAAATATGAGGTTAGTGTTTTTTGTGTGTATTGGATTGTTGACAATTTTCTCATTATATTCAACCGAAGCCAATATTATTGAAGAATCAAAATCTGATATACAAATAAATAACAATAATGACAAGACTGGGAATAGATTCACTTTTGAGTATAACGGCACTTTATTATATTTTAGAATAGGACATTCTTTTTGGGAAACATTCTTTGAAAATAATAACTTTTTATTGGGATTAGATGTATCATTGTGGTTCACTCCGAGTAAAGGTATGCCTATGACATCTAGAATGCATACATTTGGGCTAGAATATCAGCGTGGAAATAATAAAAATGATAGCCGATCTATATTTAGAATTAATTATACACATTCTCGTTTTATATTCTTTCATGGAGCAGGCATTGGGCTGGGTGGTTTTTACAATATAAGTAATAATGATATAGGAATTGCTCCAGCAATTGGGGCTCACTTTTTTTTGGGAATAATAATAGTTAATTATTTTTTTAGATACAATTTTGTAATAAATAATTTCAATAATAGCCATCATGAAGCTATACTTTCTTTAAGTATATCAATTCCAATTACTTACCGCTGGTTGTTGTGGTGAAATATATTGAGAAACGGACAAGCATCGCCTAACAAGCACAAACGGTATACGCTGCGCCGCCTGTCCGTCGGCGTAGCGTATACCTAAAGCGAAATGTGCGAGCGCTCTTGCAGACCGGGTCTTTTAGATTTGTTTCAGGTATTCTGCAAAGCCTAAATTCTCAAGCTTTGCTGCTTTAGCTTCCACCATCGTTTTTAACTCTTCTTTGTGCTTTTGCACTTTGTCAAACACTTGCTGGTTTTCGACGCCGATTATGGAAGCTGCAAGAATCCCCGCATTTTCTGCTCCATTGATAGCGACAGTCGCGACAGGTATTCCTGCTGGCATTTGCAAAATAGAATATAAAGAATCAACTCCGCTTAGGGCGCTTGTTTTAATTGGAACGCCTATTATTGGCGCAGCAGTTATGGATGCGAGCATTCCCGGCAGATGAGCAGCGCCGCCTGCGCCCGCAATGATTACTTTGATGCCCCTCGTTTTGGCGGTTTTCGCATATTGATAAAGCCTGTCTGGCGTTCTGTGCGCAGATACAATTGTTAACTCATACCCAATTCCAACTTTGTCCAGAAATTTCGCTGCATTTTGCATTACATCTAAATCTGAGTCGCTCCCCATTACAATGCCGATTTCTATATTTTTCATTTTACTTTCCATCCTGTGCAATTTTAACTGGGCAGCCAATTATTTTTACTAATTCTCTAACTTTATTGGCTTTGTCCAGAGCCTCTTCCGCGCTATTGCCTGTTACAGTAAAGTGCCCCATTTTTCTTGCTATCTTGGATTCTTTTTTTCCATATACATGAACATTAACTCCGGTGATTTTGTATGCTTCCTCAACCCCGATTACTTTAGTTTTGCCGTTTTTTTCCTGCCCGAGTAAATTGATCATAACAACAGGGCAAATAAGGGATGTGTCGCCCAACGGCAAGCCAACAACAGCTCTTATGTGGTTTTCAAACTGATTTACCCTGCATCCTTCAATCGTATAGTGCCCGGAATTATGCGGCCGCGGAGCAACTTCGTTTACATATATGGTGTTGGCATCTTTTACAAACATCTCAACACAGAATGTACCAACCCCGTCAAATACATTCATGACCTGTTTGCCGATTTCCTTTGCGTTTTCTTCAAGCTGCGCGCTAATGCCTGCAGGCACGATTGTTGTATCCAGGATACTGTTTTCGTGTATGTTGTGCCCAACAGGGTAAATAACGATTTCTTTGTTTATTCCCCTTGTAGCCAAAATCGAAATTTCTTTTTCAAAAGAAATAAATTCTTCTACCATAAGCTCATTGTTTTTATACAGAGCGTCAAAGCCTGCCTGAACCATCTCTTTTGTTTTTATTAAATAATTTCCTTTTCCGTCGTATCCGTCTTTACAGGTTTTAAGCATTAAGGGGAAGCCAAACTTTTCCCCGTATTTATATATGTCTTCTGCTTTGCAAACCAGACCGAATCTGGGCACTAGTATTCCTTTTTCTGCCAATGCCTGCTTCTGAGAATATTTGTTTTGAATTGTTCTAAGGCTTTTTACAGAAGGGTAGATGATTTTCCCCTGCTCTTCCAGTTCACTTAGCGCCTGCACATTAATATGCTCAAACTCGTAGGTTATGACATCTGACTTTTGCGCTAGCTCAAAGATCGCGTTTTTGTCGTGAAAATCAGCAACTATATGCTCGTCCGAAATGCTGTGTGACGGGCAGTCGAAAGTTGGATCAAGAGTGGTAACGTAAAAGCCAAGTCTCTTGGCTTCCAGAATCATCATTTTACCAAGTTGTCCGCCGCCAATAATTCCAATTTTTTTTTCTATATTGTTCACAATTAATCCCGAATATTAATTTTATTTTGCCAAGTCTGACGCTAATCATTGTAAAATATGAGGATATTGTTGTCAAGGCAAGCAAAGCTACATTTTGTAAACTCTGTACAACTCTTTCTTGTTATTTTTTAAAAAAGATATTATACTATTAGAGTTCCATTTCTGCTGAACAAAGCTATAACAAAAGGAGACTGAACATGGGGATATCAGTAAAAGATTTTGCAGAAAAAATATTAAAGATGGATTATAATTCTCTTAAAAAAAGCTCTGTTTCCATAAAATTTATTGTTGCGCAGGGAAAAGTAATTTTTGATCCCGAGCTTTTTGTGAATTTTGAAAAAACACACGGAGAAGGCTCTCTTTACCATAAAGATATTGCAGATGCAAACCATATTGACAGGGGACATATATCAGGCGGCGCATTTGCCAGAATATCTGCCAACGAAATAAGGATTGCAGGAGTAAGCATGGATTTTGGCAGCATAAAGGATGAATACGAGGAAACCGTGAAAAAATATTTTGAAGATTATTTTGATAACAGCGTTCCTGTTATTATAGACTTATAATTAGTTTATTATATCTATATAAGTATTTACCAATACCAAATTTTCTCCGGCAAGCATATTTTCGGGTTCTTCGAATAAAGCTTTCTTAAAATATTCCTTTGCTTTAAAGAAATCATTTTCTGCAAAAAATAGCGAACCAATATTGTTATATATAATAGCTTTTGAATAACCTGAGCTTGCACAACAGAGAGCCTTATCGTAATATTCACGCGCCTTTTCTTTTTCTCCGCACTGATTATAAGCAAAGGCTATTTCTATATAGGTATCGCAGTCATTAGGTTTTAGTGTTTCTGCTTTTAATAAAATCGGAATAGCTTTATTTGGCTGATCTGATTCTACATATAGCACACCAAGATTATAATAAGGCAGATAGTTTTTGGGGAAATCTTCCAGAGCTTTAAGAAGAATTGCTTCTCCTTCTTCATATTTTTGCTCAAGAGATTTTTCAATTGCGTCAATGAGCATTTTGTTAAGCTTTGGAAAATCCATATTGTTATTCATTTTCTATTTTTTCAAGTAAATTTTTAATTTTATGCTTTAAAACATTTCCGCCTACCTTTTGCGGCAAAAAATCTGCAAGCCCTTTTATATAGGTGAATGTGTTTTCAAGCTCATCTTTTGTAATATTTTTTTTTGTTTCGTCGTTACGTCTGTCTGTTTTACTGCGCCTGTCTGCCTCGCGTCTTCTTTCTTCGTTGCGCCTATCTGTTTCGTTACGTCTGTCTTTATTGCTTCGCTTTTCGGGCTCTATTTCTTTAAGAGTGCCCCAAAGCCCTTTGTTTCCATTAAGCTTGCGCTTTAATGCTTCTACCTTGAGCTTCATTATGCTGTTTTCATATGTATCTTTTTTGCCGTCATTGAGATAATCAGTAAGCCCGCCAAGTTTATCAAGCAAATTGGCAATATTTTTGTTTACATATTCCGGGTTTTTTTTGGGGCTTGTAAAAGAATCTCCTTCCGGCTTTTCGGCGCCATCATGTTTTCCCGGCAAATCCTCTTGCGGTGCAGGAGGTTCCTGAGACGCGGGCGCCGCTTGTTTTGCAGGCAGCGCAGGGTGCGTTTGCGGTGCAGGCGACGCCTTGGAAGCTGGCACTGCTTGCTTTGCAGAAGGCGGCTGAGAAGCGAGCGTTGCTTGTTTTGCAGAAGGCGCAGGGTGCGTTTGCGGTGCAGGGGGTGCCTTGGAAGAAGGAGGCGGGTTAGGCGCAGAAATACTTGGTTTCGGCGCGGACTGCTTTGCATTAGCTGACGTTGCCGGAAATGAGTCTGATTGTGCCTCATGGGGCTGCGAAGGAGGCAGGGTTGCTGTTGGCATAGCTTGGGCAGCAGGCGAAGGGCGTGCAAATTGAGGCTGCGCCGGAAAAAAAGGAGTTCCGCTAGGAGGTACAGGAAAATTCAAGCCCTGCGGCGGAAAAAAGTGAGAAGCAAGGTTTTTTTCTACTCCCAGTTTTTCGAGAACTTCTTTTTCAAGTTTTTCCTTTGCTTCCTCGTAAAAGCCAGGACCTTTTTCTTCATCATCAAAATTTTCTTCCTGCTCTTTTAGAACAAGTATCTCTTCTTCCTCGTTTATTTCTATTACAGGTTCTATTCCGCCAATATTGATTATTGGAACCTGCTCATCATTCAGCCCCTCTATAGAGCCCACAAGAAAACTCACTGCATCCTGAGGAGTAACTTTATCCTGTTCGCTTTTAATATATTTTTTTACAAAATCCGAAAGTCGTTCTTCCATTTTAGGATTGTGCAAAAGCTCATAAGATTTTGATGCTTCTTCAAATAATTCTATTCCTTTGTTTAAAGAAGATATATCAATTTGAGAATCATCTTTTCCCATTTTTGAAAGAAACTGATTGGAGTATTCAAGAGCTTTTTCTGTTTGCCCTGATTTTTTGTAAATATCAGAATATTCTGCTACTGTTTCATTATAGCTTTTATAATCCCCTTCAAGAGAATTCAGGACAAAAAGAGCATCATCGAATTTTTCCTGGGTTTTGAGAATTTTTACAAGCTCAAGCGAAGCTTTCAGGGTTCCCTTGTTTAAAGAAAGAATATCTCTGAATTCATTTTCCGCTTTTTGCAAATCACCCTGCTGCTTGTAAAGTTCTGCTTTTGCATTTTTTAGCGAGAGATTTCCCGGCTCAAGGGCATCTGCTTTTTCGATATATTTTGCTGCTTCTTCCTGGTTTCCCTTCTTTATGCTCAAAAGCGCTTTGAGCGCAAACGCAGCCGGATTGGAATCATTCTCTGCGGAGCGAGCTATTATTTCCTCTGCGTTATCGAAATCACCTTTGTCAAAATAAACATGCGCCTTATGAATTTTTATTTCCCCGTCATCCGGCTTTAAAGTTTCAATCCTGCTTAGTTCCTGCAGCGCATTATCAAAGTCGCCTGTTTCCCTGTAGAGGTCGCTAAGATTTAGCGAAGCTTTCACGTATTCGGGGTTTTGGAAAAGCGCTTTTCTATAATATTCTTTTGCCTTTTTTTCTTCGCCAATTGTTTTATATGCAGTAGCAATATTATTTTTGACCACAAAATTGTCCGGTTCAACATTAAGCGCATTGTTAAAAGTTTTTATCGCTTTTCCGTGCATATTCGACTTATGATACGCAATACCCAAATTATTAATGCTCTCAACCCAAAGCGGCTGAGTTATAATCGAGCGCTTATAGGATTCTATTGCTTCTTCGGATTTTCCCTGCAAATCTTTTATAACCCCAAGGTTATACAAAAGCCTGGGATGATTTTCATCTGCAGAAAGCCCTTTTTCTATTATTTCCCTTGCCCTTTCAAGGTTGCCTGTTTCTATATAAAGAGAACCAAGATTATTATAGGCGTTGGCAAATTCCGGATTCAGCTCAACAGCTTCCAAAAATGCCTCTTCCGCATCATCATAGTTTTTGGACTGCTTATAGACGTTACCCAAATTATAGTAAATGTCTGCCCGCTCTTTTGTAAAAGAAAGAGCTTTCTGCAAAAACGAAATAGCGTTATCCGCATTACCCTGCTGCTTGTAAATAAGAGCTATGTTAGTGTAAATATCGGGATTTTCCGGAGCAATCTGCAAAGCTCTTTCATAAGCATCCAGAGCCTGCTTCGTCTTGTTTTTAAACAAATGTATATTGCCCAAAGTAAGAAGCAGAGATTCCTTGTCCGGGTTTTCTCTAATTAGTTGCTTAACAATATCTTCGGCTCTGTCATATTCCTTATGCTTTATAAACCTAAGAGCTTTTTCAAACAGCGCCTCTTTTTTCACCTTAAGTCTCCGTGCCTGTCAAGAGGTCTCGCACTTACTTCAACAGAAAAATCTCCGCCTTCATTTATTATTGCAGTTCCATAACGATTTGCAGTTCTTATGTACGAAACAACAGCAAAGTAATATATCCTGCCGTTTTCAAGATTGCTTATAACTATCTCGGTATTTCTCCCAACATCTATAGGGGAAGTAACGTTGCTTCCGGAAGCTCCAAAATATCTCCCCGGTCTTTCTCCGAAAAATACATAGAAACCGTCAATATTTGGGTCTCTCACATCCGACCACCTGAGCCTTACGCTGCCATTCCCGGGCTCTGCCCTTACAATTCTTGGCGGCTGAGGGCTGCCTACCTGATTAAATCTTACATTGATTCTTGAAATAGACGGGGATACATTTCTTTCTCCGTCAGAAAGAAGTATAGCTTTAATGCTTAAAAACCGCCCGCCGGCTGTATTGACATTCCCCGGAGTAAATTTTCTCCAGCCGCTGCTGTTTTCCGAAGGGCTTCTTCGTGAATCGCTAAGGTAATAGTAATACAAAATATCTGTGTTAGCCGGAATTATACTTCTCGTTTCAATCGCAAAGACAGAAGACCTGCTGTTCCCCAAATCTATAGGCTCTGATATATAAACACCTCTGTAGCTCCCAAGCAGCGGCAATGAGTCCGGATCAACCCATTCAAGCTTGAAACGCATTTCATCAAGCAGCCCGGTAAAATTATCTCCGATTACAATCCTTGCGTTAGTTCCCGAATGCAGAGGATGAACAGAACTGCCCTCCCTGCCTGTTGCTGTAACAAATGCAACAGCTTCCGGCTTGCCGTCAATAAGATATTCCAGCAATCCGGAGCTGGAGTCGAACCTTAGCAAATGATGAGACCACGCATTCGGGACAAGCTGCCGCACGCTGGAAATTTTCAGATCAAGTTCGTTAGCGCCATGAGGAATAAAAAAGTTTCTTATATCCCAGACAACTCTTCTGTTTTTGATGTAACACCTCAAAAGCTGAGGAACAAAACCCCTGCCAGTATTTGTGCGGCTGTCTATAAAAAAAATAGTTTCTCCGTCAGAAAAATTTCTTCCAAAAATCCAGAATTCTATACTAAAATCGCCGGAGTAAATCTCGCCCGGAAAAACCCCTCTTCCGTGCCGGTCAAGAACAATAGCGTTTCGCTCTCCATTAAACATCGCCGCACCTGCGCCAAACCGCTTTCTTCCCGTAGATATCGTTGCCCTGCTTTCCACAACCCTGAAGTTTCCCGCAGCATCAACAATAGGAAGAGAATTAAAATGAAGAAGAAGATTTGTAGAATTAGAAACCCTGTGTTCGCCGTCCTGAATAAAAAGCGCATTTTGCCCTGCTGCGTCTCTATTAATTTCTATATTGCGCAGCAGAAAAGGCTGCCAGTTGTCTCCGCCAAGAGTAAACTCCATTTCGCGCGGAAAAAGAAGCACGAGAGGAATTGTAAAGATAAACAAAAAAACCGCTATTTTTTTCACTATATTTTTTTCTTTTATACTGATATTTTCTCCTGATGGGTACATCATCCCACAAGATAAAACCTATTTTCAAAAGATATAACCGACCCTGGCTTTTACTGATATCCTTGTAGTAAGATATCTTATCTCTTATAATATAAATATCGGTAAATCATGAAAAATTCAACAGAAAATAGGCTTAACCTTGAAGAAAGAGTAAAAGAATTACCCGAAAACCCCGGCGTATACATCATGAAAAACCAGAAAGAAGAAGTAATATACGTGGGAAAAGCAAAAAATTTGCGCAGCAGAGTAAGATCTTATTTTCTAAAATCAGCAAGTAAAGAACTCAAAACCTCACATCTTGTAAAAAAAATCAATTTTGTCGAAGTTATAACCACCGCAACAGAATACGAAGCGCTTATTCTCGAAAATAACCTCATAAAGCAGTGGAAGCCAAGGTATAACATCAGTCTAAAAGACAGCAAAACATTTCCGGTAATAAGAATTACAAACGAAGATTTCCCCAAAGTTTTCAAGACGCGAAGAATAATCGACGACGGCTCCCTCTATTTTGGACCATATCCTGATGTGCGGAGCATAGATATATATCTCACGCTTGTAAAAAAGCAATTTAAGCTGAGAAAATGCAAGGAAATCCCTTTGCGCCAGCGAAAAGCGCCGTGCCTTTACCATCACATTAAGCAGTGCAACTCGCCATGCACAAAAAAAGCAGACAAAAAAGAGTACGAAAAAGAGATTGAGGCAATTGTAAAAATCCTTACAGGCAATATCAAGTCGCTGGAAAAAGAGCTCGAAAAAAAGATGAAGCAGGAGTCCGCGGCCCAGAATTACGAAAAAGCAGCGGAATACAGAAATATCCTCTATTCTATAAAAACTTTTATTGAAGAACAAAAAGTAGAAGATTTTAGCGCAGATAAAAAAGATGTTGCCGCGCTTCTCTCAACCGAGACGAACTGCGTAATAGTGGTCTTGCAGGTGCGCGAAGGAAAAATCTCCGGCAAATCAAGCTATAATTTTATCACCTATTCGGATAACGAAGAAAACATGAGTCGTTTTTTTATTCAGTATTACAGCCTGCAATACGGAAGCAGCGTGCAGCGCCCATGCTTGGATGCAGAGGCGCAGGCGGCGGTAACGAACGAAGCTAGCCCGCCGGCAAAAGTATTGGTAAATGTTGTTCCCCATAAAGAGCTTCTGGAAAAATTCTTTATGGAAAAATTCGGAGTAGCGCTTCAAATATTTGCTCCAGAAGATGAAAAAGAAGCTTCCATAATGAAAATGGCAGAAGAAAATTGCAGGCTCGAACTCATGCGAATGGAAAAAGAGCTTACCTATTCCGACGCTCTTGAAAAAATTAAGGACTCACTTGGGCTAAGCAAAATCCCGCTAAGAATCGAAGGATTTGATATCGCGCATCTTGGCGGCCGTTACACTGTCTCTTCCATGGTCTCTTTTTATAATGGAAAGCCGGACAAACCCGAATACAGAATATTTAAAATAAAATCGCTACCCGCCAATGCAACTGATGATTATGCCTCGATAAGAGAAGCTGTTGCGCGAAGATACATGCGGCTCAAAAACGAAGCGCTCGCCATGCCCGATCTCATTTTAATTGATGGCGGCAAAGGTCAGCTCAATGCAGCGCTGGGTGTTCTTGAAGCGCTTGAAATTGATGATATTAACCTGGCAGCGCTTGCAAAGCAGGAAGAGCTTTTATTTGTTCCGGGCAAGGATGAGCCTATAAAACTCGAAGAGGGAACCATGCCTTTAAGAATATTGCAGCATGTGCGCGACGAAGCCCACAGATTCGCAACAACATTTAATAAAAACATGAGGAAAAAAGAGATTGCATTTTCGCTGCTCGAAGAGATTCCCGGCATAGGCGCAGAGCGCAGCAAAAAAATGCTTAAAGAGTTCGGCAGCATGGATAATATAAAAAACAGCGATGTATATTCGCTCTCCGAAAGAGCAGGGCTTCCTATAAAAGTCGCAGAAGCTGTAATAGAATATTTGCAGAATAGCTCCGAAACTTAGCGCACAAAACCGGTCGATGGTCGGTAAAAATACCAAAATTCGATTAAAAAAAAGACCATTGGTCGGTTTTTATGGTGTTTTTCGGCTAATTTCTAAACTCATCGGTAATTTCCAAATATTCTTTTGGATTTACAATTTTTATGGCTTTATAATATTCTAAAATCAATAAATCATTATCACCTGTTATAATGAAATCAACATTAGCTTCCAGCCCGCATTTTAATATCTTATTATCGTCCAAATCTCTGCTAATGTTTTCTATCGTGTCATTATGGGTTATTTTTCGGGAAAAATTTTCAATTATTTTTAAATAATCATCTATTTCATTCTTTTCTAAATCAAATTTTTTTCTGGACATTACACTTTTTATTTCTTCGAGAATGTCATCAGTAATATATAGTTCATCAAAACCGTCGATAACTCGATCAAATACTTTTCGCGGATTTCCTTTCCAGAAGAAAGAAGAAACAAAGATATTAGAATCAATGACTATTTTCATTTGCTTTTTCTGTAATTTTTCACTTCTTCAATAATATCTTCTTCTGTAAAATTACTTTTAGATGCAATGCTTTCTCCGTATGCATATAATTCCTGCAATCTTTGTTTTTGAAAAATGTACATTTTTATAGAATTGTTTATTAGTGCTGTGCGAGTCTGAGATTGTTCTTTTGCGAGGTAATCCAATTGTTTCAATAAATCATTATCCAAAGTTAAATTTATTGTTGCTTCTGCCATAAATTTCTCCTGAATCCAAGTATATAATAATTTAAAATAAGGCAAAAATCAAGTACGATTTTAGTGATTGTGATCATGCGGGTCAGGGTATTAGTCACGTTTTTACCAATGAGAATTAGTGGGAGATGATTTTTTGTACTGATGATATAACCACGGCAATTTGCATTTTGATTCAAAAAAACCGCTTTTTTAACAAGAAATTTTTATTTGTTTCTATATATTATTTTTTAGAAATATTGTAAAATTCATAGGAAACAGAGAGCAAAGCTATGATGATTTTAACAAGACAAGACAAGACAAGACAAGACAAGACAAGACAAGACAAGACAAGACAAGACAAGACAAGACAAGACAAGACAAGACAAGAC
>WQTU01000082.1 GCA_009786125.1 Spirochaetota bacterium | reverse complement strand
AAGAATAATCCCCTTGCTACCCAAAGGTATCATTTCTACTGAACGCAGGGTATCATTTTAACTGAACGCAAACAGGTATCATTTCTACTGAACGCCGACATATGACGTGCGATTATTGACATATTTAAGCATAATTTATAGAGTATTTTATGCTTAAAGAAGAATTATTTATTACAGCAAACATCGCAAGGCTTGAACTTGATGAAATAGAAGCTGAAAAACTTAATCAGGCAGCTACTCGGATGATAGAGCATTTTTCACTTATGGATAAAATCGATGTTGATTCTCTTCTGCCAACAACCCATATAACCGGTTTATCCGGCGCAGAAAACAGAACAAGGGAAGATGTGCCTGCAGAGACTTCCATTGCCGATAAATTGATTGAAAACGCTCCGGAAAGAGATGGTAGATTTATAATTGTGCCTAATGTTTTGTAACCGAGCCAGGAGCATTATTTATGGAATGGAATAAAATTTTATCAGATAAAGAAAATAAAAAAAGATATACAGAGTATGTAAATGAGTGGGAAAACAAAATACACTCTTTTCTCGAATTTGACTTGGACAGACAGGCTCCGGCACAAACCGCCGAACAAAATGTCTTGGAATCGGAAAAAGAGAGCGCGACAGTCAGGGCAGCACAACTGATTTCTGGTATGCCTTATGCTGTTAAAGATAACATAGCAGTAAAAGGATATCGCCTTACTTGCGGATCAAAAATGCTTAAAGATTTTGTTTCTCCGTACAATGCAACAGTAATAGAGAAATTAAATACGGTTGAAGCAGTGCCTGTTGGAAAATGCAATATGGATGAATTCGCGATGGGCTATTCTGCGAGCAGCTCTGCGTTGGCTGCAACAAGCAATCCGCGGGATTTGGAAAGATCAAGCGACGGCTGTGCTGCAGGTGTTGCTGCCGGGATTGTTCCTTTTGCGCTTGGCTCAGACACAGGCGGAGATGTGCGGCAACCTGCTTCGCTCTGCGGCATTTATGGGTTAAAGCCAACTTATGGTTCTGTGTCTCGTTATGGGCTTGTTGCTCATGCGTCATCATTTGATGTTATCGGCGTTCTTTCAAAAGAGCTAACAATTGTTGAATCAGTATTTAATTTAATAAAAGGAAAAGATGAAAAAGACCACACAACAGCCGGCTACCCGTTGGCAGGAAAATCATTGTCTCAAAAAAGTGTGTTCGGATATCTTGGCGGAGACATAGGACTTTCGGAGCCTGTTAAACAAGCATATAAAAACAATATCGACATACTTAAAGCAAAAGGGTATGGAGTAAAAGAAGTAACATTTCCGTTACTCGAATATGTAACGCCTGTTTATTATACAATAGCCGCAGCAGAAGCGAGCGCGAGTCTTGCCAAATACAATGGCATAAGATATGGCTACAGAAGCAAGGGAACAGATTCACCGCTTGAGCTTATGAAAAAGACGCGGCGCGAAGCTTTTGGGGATGAAGTAAAGCTGCGCATTCTGCTTGGGACTTATGTTCTCCGTTCCGGCATGAAGGAGAAATATTTTATAAAAGCTCAAAAAATAAGAACTAAAATTATTGATGAAATTAATTCTCTTTTTAAAAGCGTGGATCTTCTTGTGTTGCCAGTGTTCCCGACAACTGCGTGTAAGCATAATGATGCCGAGTGCGGCAATCGTGTTCAAGAGAAATTTACTGCAATAGCGAATCTTGCGGGAATCCCGGCTTTGAGTTTTCCGGCAGGCATTTACGATAATCTTCCTGTTGGACTGCAATTTCTTGCTCCGCAGTACGAAGAAAAACTTTTATTTCAGGCAGCAGAAATTATTGCAAAAGAGATCGCGACTGCGGTTCCAAACGCACCCGGATTTAAAACAATTGAGGAAATTTGCACAGCAGGCAGATAACGGAAATAAGGATAGAGGATAGCCCATATTATGGATAAAACAATATTTGAAACATTTATAGGACTTGAAATACACATTCAGCTTACTACAAAAACAAAAATATTCTGCGGCTGCAAAAATTCATTCGGAGACCCGCCAAATACAAATATATGTCTGGGATGCATTGGATATCCGGGTGTACTGCCTGTTCTTAACAAGGAAGCTGTAAAAAAAGCGTGCCTCCTTTGCCTGGCAATGAACTGCAAGCTTAATGAAAAAACTTTTTTTGAAAGAAAAAACTATTTTTATCCGGATCTCCCCAATAACTATCAACTAACGCAATTCGAGTTGCCGTTTGGCGTAGAAGGATATGTTGACACAGCTCTTCCTGATGGAAGCATAAAGCGGGTAAGAATACACGAAGCTCATCTTGAAGAAGATGCAGGCAAGCTGATGCATGAGCAAAATATTTCAATGTGCGATTTTAACAGAGCAGGAACTCCGCTTCTTGAAGTGGTAACAAAACCCGATTTTAAAACAGGCGAAGAAGTGGAAGCATTTCTTCTTAACTTTAGAAGAATAATAAGATACTTGGGTGTTTCCGACGGCAACATGGAAGAAGGCTCAATGAGATGCGATGCAAATGTTTCAATAAATTATATTGGAAAAGGACTTGGCAGAAAAGTTGAAATAAAAAACCTTAACTCGTCAAGACACGTTAGGCTTGCAATTCATCATGAGGAGCAACGTCAGGCCAAGCTAATAAAAGCCGGCGAAACAATTGTGCAGGAAACAAGACTCTGGAATGATGATAAAAAACGCACCGAGAGTATGCGCTCCAAAGAAGATGCAAATGATTACAGATATTTTCCGGATACAGATATTCCGCCATATATTATTACCAAGGAATTTGTATCTGAATTAAACTCAATGCTTGTGGAGCTTCCTCTAACAAGAAGAAACAGATTTATATCAGAATATAATCTTCTATTAGATAGCGCTGAATTTCTTACAGAAGAAAAAGATAAAGCAGATTATTTTGAAAAAGCATGTAAAGAAGGCGCAGACCCTCAGAATGCTGCGGCATGGATCAAGGGCGATGTTACAAAAGTTCTTAACAGAGAAAAAATGGAGATACTGTCGAGCCCGCTTAGTATTGAAAGATTTATCACGCTTCTTGATTTTGTGGGAAAAGGAAAAATTAATGGGCAGACTGCAAAAAAAGTTCTTGATATAATTATAACAGAAAATAAAAATCCGGAAGATATTGTTAGAGAAAATGATTGGGAACAGGTGGATGACAGTGGTTCTCTTATGCCTGTGGTGGAAAAAGTGCTTGCGGAAAATAGCACTGCTGTTAATCAGATAAAATCAGGAGATATGAAACCTGTTGGGTTTCTTATTGGTCAGGTTATGAAACTTTCGGGCGGTAAGGCAGACCCGAAAAAGGTGAAAGACCTTGTTATGGAAAGAATATCTGCCCTTTAGGGTGTTGATAATGATGGCGCATAACGAGTTGGGCGATCGATATATAAGCAATAAAATAGGAAAGCAAAATGAAAATTAAAAGAAACAGTACATGCGGGAATCTTGATATAAAAGATACCGGGAAAATAGTAGAATTAAGCGGCTGGGTGGAAAATTATCGCGACCATGGCGGCATTATTTTTATAGACCTATATGACAGATGGGGTCTTACACAAATTGTTTTTGACCCGAATATTTCCGGTAAGGCAGCACACGAAACAGCAGGCTCTCTAAGAAGCCAGTTTGTGGTATCTGTTAAAGGCGAAGTAAGAAAGCGGCCTCCGGGTTCCGAGAACACAAAGCTCCCAACAGGACTTATTGAAATTTATGTAAGCGAACTTGAAGTTCTTAATGAATCAAAAACTCCGCCATTTGATGTGTACCATGCAGCAGTTGTAAACGAAGAACTCAGGCTAAAATATCGGTATCTTGATCTTAAAAATCCCAAGCTCCAGAAAGCAATGATTTTCAGAAGCAGCCTTCTAAATACAATAAGAAATTATTTTCATAAAAATGATTTTGTGGAAATTGAAACACCTATTCTAACAAAATCTACTCCGGAAGGAGCTCGTGACTATCTTGTTCCAAGCAGGGTGAATCCCGGCAAATTTTTTGCGCTGCCGCAAAGCCCTCAGCTTTTTAAGCAAATGCTTATGACAGCGGGTTACGACAGATACATTCAGATTGCGCGCTGTTTTCGGGATGAAGATTTAAGAGCAGACCGCCAGCCGGAATTTACGCAGGTTGACCTTGAGATGTCTTTTATAAACAGAGAAGACATTATTTCCATGATAGAAGGACTTTTTAAGGAAATATATCAAGCTAAGTTTAATAAAGAGCTTGCTCTGCCGTTGCCGCGTATAACTTTTGATGATGCAATGCTTAAGTATGGCTGCGATGCTCCTGATTTGCGTTATGGGCTTGAGATTGTGGATCTTTCGGATGTGTTTCAAAAAACAGAATTTGCCGTGTTTAAAGGCGCGCTTTCATCTGGCGGCGTTGTAAGAGGAATAAATCTTAAAGGTTTAAGCAGCCAGCTTGCAAGAAAAGATTTGGATGCCATGACAGATTTTGTAAAACCATTTAGAGGCAAAGGTGTTGCATGGATAAGAATGAATGATGATGGTCCTCAATCTCCGATAATAAAATTTTTCACAGAAGAAGAATCAACTGCCCTGTATAAAAAAATGAATGCAGAAAAAGGCGATGTTCTTATTTTTGTTGCAGATAAAGAAAAAATAGTTTGTAGTTGCCTCTCGGAACTTAGAAAGTATTTTGGAAAAAAATGTTCTCTTTATACTGAAAATGATACCAGTCTTCTGTGGGTTATTGATTTCCCAATGTTTGGCTTAAATGATAAAGGAAAACCGGAAGTTCTTCATCACCCTTTTACATCTCCCAAACCAGAGGATATGGAAAAACTTGATGGCGATATCTATTCAATAAGAACAAATGCTTACGATATTGTGTTTAATGGCTACGAAGTAGGCGGCGGAAGCATACGAATACATAACTCGACTATCCAGAGAAAGATTTTTGATATTCTTGGAATTGATAAAGAAAGTGCAGAAAAACAATTTTCCCACCTTCTTGAAGCTCTTGATTACGGAACACCTCCGCACGGAGGGCTTGCGCTTGGTCTTGACAGACTTGTAATGCTTCTTTTGGGGCTTGATTCAATAAGAGATGTTATTGCATTTCCTAAAACTCAAAAAGCAATTTGTATGTTAACAAATGCACCGTCAGAAGTTTCGCAGGAACAGCTCAAAGAACTTTTTATTGAAACCATAAGTAACGAATAGTTCCCGAAGGGACGAAGGGGCGAAAGTGACTAATCTGGAAAAAATAAAAAAAGAGACTTTGGATGATAAATTTTCGCAATTTATAGGCATTACCCTTGATGAAATAGAAGAAGGAAGAGCTGTTGCAAGTGTTGTTATAAACGAAAACCACTACAATGGGCTTGGTATTGTGCAGGGCGGGCTCTATTTTACCTTGGCAGACTATGCATTTGCAGCAGCGGCAAATTCAAGAGGAAAAGCGGCAGTTGCAATACGCTGCTCCATAAGTTTTATAAAACCTATCAAAGAAGGAAAGCTTACAGCAATTGCCGAAGAAGTATCCTGCGGAAACAGGTTGGCAATTTATGATGTTAAAATGTATAACGAAGAAAACGAGCTTGTTGCCAACTATAATGGAACCGCATTCCGAAAAGATTAGTTTTTGATTGTAAGTGTTGTTAGCTATGCAACAGTTCAACTGAGGTGACTCGTAATGTTGAAAGATTGGAGAATAAGAGAAATCGCAAACTCGGAAGTACATTTGCTTGAGGACTTTGTGTATGAAGCCATATTTCAGCGCGATGAGAAAAATTTGATTCCAAGAGATGTTCTCAAGCAGCCGGAAATCAAAATCTATTATGAAGATTTTGGAAAGCCTGATGATATCTGTTTTGTTACTGAAATCGAGGGCAAAATAATTGGCATTGTATGGACAAGAATTTTATCCGGCAAGGTAAGAGGATTTGGCAACATCGATAGCCACACACCGGAGTTTGGCATTTCTTTGTACAAAGAATACAGAGGAAAAGGCATTGGTACAGCGCTAATGAAATACGCATTGAGTGCTTTGAAAAAACGCGGCTATAAAAGAACATCATTATCAGTACAAAAAGATAATCCTGCTGTAAAAATGTATCAAAATGTTGGTTTTTCTATCAGCAAAGAAACAGAAGAAGAGTATCTGATGGTTTGCGAGCTGGCGGAGGACTCTTTACTAACAAAAAATGATCATGATAAAATGCCAACATGAGCGAGCGCCAATTTTTCTCTAATGCAGAGGCAGAAGAAAACCTGTGTGAAAAAAAAGAATATCTGACTCAACAACTTATTACTTATTTAGGCAACAAACGCGCGCTATTGGATTTTATTGGTAACGGAATCAAAAAAGTACAAAAAAGATTGAACAAAAATAAGCTAAAAATGTTCGACGTATTTAGCGGCTCCGGAATCGTTGCCCGTTATTTTAAACAATTTTCTGACTTGCTTATTGTTAATGATTTAGAGAAATATTCCAAAATAATCAATGAGTGTTATTTATCCAATGAAAATGAATTAAATTTGTTTTTACTAAAAAAATATTATTATGAAATTACAGAGGAATTAAAATATCGTTCGGCGCGTGGCATTATATCTGAATTATATGCTCCGGTTGACGACAAAAACATCAAGGCAGATGAGCGCGTATTTTACACTTCGAGAAATGCAATGTATATAGACACCGCAAGACAACTGATAGGGAAAATACCGCAGCAGGAACGAAAATACTTCCTTGCACCATTGTTGTCCGAAGCTTCGATACACGCCAATACTTCCGGTGTTTTTAAAGGCTTTTACAAAAACAGAGAAACCGGTGTCGGGCAATTCGGGGGCAAAAATCAGGATGCTCTCTTTAGAATTAAAGGCGACATAGAGCTGTTGTTTCCAATATTCAGTAATTTTAATTGCGAAACAATAATATATAATGAAGACTCGAATAATTTAGTAAAAAATTTGCCTGAAGTTGATGTCGCATATATTGACCCGCCATATAACCAGCACCCTTATGGCTCAAATTATTTTATGCTTAATTTAATAGTGGATTACAAATATCCGGAAAACATAAGTAAGGTATCCGGAATTCCGAAAGGCTGGAATCGCTCTCTATACAACAAGGGAAATGAAGCTTTGCAGGCGCTAACGAAACTTGTAGAAAATATTAAAGCCAGATATGTAATAATTTCGTTTAATTCCGAAGGTTTTATTACTGTTGAGCAGATGAAAGAGATGCTGGAAAAAATCGGCAAACTTGAAGTGTTGGAGACGCGCTATAACACATTCAGGGGAAGCCGAAACCTGAGTAACCGCGATATTCATGTGAAGGAGTATTTGTATTTGCTGGAGAAGTAGAGGATTTGTGAGCAAAATTTAAATCTGTTTTTCGGTTAATCTTCCTGTAAGATATTTATGAATTATGCTTGCAACCAATGTTTGGTATGGCAACCCTTCTTCCATAGCCCTTAGTTTGAGGTTGTCGAGATCATTTTTGGTTATGCGAATATTCATACGCTGATCTTTGGTTAATGTATTGCTTGCTGTTTTGAACAAAGTGGCTTTCCAGTCTCCAAGATTTTTTACAGATTTCCATGTATCTTTTTCCAGAGATTCTATAAGTTCTTGTTCTTCTTTATCTAAATATTCTGTTTTCTTCATTCCGCGCTCCTTAAATATTTATTTGTATATTTACGGCTGGGGGTAAATTGTTTTCAAATGACATTCTTCCCCTGAATCTGAAATAAATGCAGGAACAACATAAACATAGTCGTTACTTTCAACAAGGATAAATATTTGTCCTTTATGCTTTTTCGGGTTTGTATGCTCCAAAACATTAACAATTTGTTTATTTTCCATTGCTAAAACAATCTGTTCAAATGAGATATTTCTATGCTTTTTTAGCAGGTCGTTCTTGTCACTTTCCCACAAAAATCTCATATCTATTTTATACTACAATGTGTGCCTTTTGTCAACATGCTTCTGTCGTATATTCTTTCTTTCTGCTTAGTAAAAACGGTAAAGAACAGATGCAGTATTCTAAGTAAAAAGCCCGCCCCCCATCAGCACAATAATTGCTTGACATTTTAGGCAAAAAGTGGTACACTGGTGTATCACTTTGCAGGAGGGAACATGTATGGCGACAATAAATCCAAGGATAAATATAACAGTTACCAGCGAAATTGCCGGAATACTAAACAAAGTCGCCAAGCAAAACAAGAAGTCCAAATCAAAAGTAGCTCTCGAGTTAATCGAATGGGCAATTGAGGAAAAGGAAGATATGTACTTTTCTAAAATTGCCGATGAAAGGGAACAATCTAACCCAAAATGGATAAAAGATAACGATAAAATATGGAAATAGAATGGCATACTCCATAGAATTCGAAGATAGCGTGATAAAAAATGATATTCCTGCTATTCCAATGCCATACAAAGAACAAATTAAAACAGCAATAAGAGAACGTTTAACACAAGAGCCCATAAAACTTGGAAAGCCTTTAAAATATTCATTATTTGGATATAGGCGTTTGCGCGTAGGTGATTGGCGGATAATATACAAAATCAGCGGTAATATTGTCAGAATAATCAAAATAGGAAACAGGAAAGAGATTTACGAAGATTAAGTGCGAAATTCATATTGCATTTACATTTGGGGAAAGAGAAAAGGGGGTGCCTGATAAATTTGCAATGCAATTGCAGATTTATCACCAATCGCATTGACACAAGTGAAATAAAACAATATTCTAAATAGTATGTATTACAGGCGAACACTTTCAAAATCCATAAAAGAAGCCAATGAGTTCTTTAAGGTTATTCTTCTGACAGGACCGCGGCAGGTTGGAAAAACAACTCTGCTCGAACATATAAAAGAACCGGATCGCAATTACATTACTCTGGACGACATGGAAACTTTAATGATGGCTCGTGAAGATCCTGCTCATTTTTTTGAGCGGTTTCCTCCGCCTGTATTGATCGACGAAGTGCAAAAAGCCCCGAATTTGTTCCCTTATATCAAGGCGATTGTGGATAAGTCGAATAAAAAAGGGCAGTTTTGGCTAACAGGTTCACAGCAGTTTCACATGATGAAAAATGTGTCAGAGAGTCTGGCTGGTCGTGTGGCTATTTTAGACTTGCAGGGGTTTTCCCAAAGCGAAAAAGCAAAGGATGAGATACGCCCTGCTTTTCTCCCGGATATCCCGTTTCAAACTAAAAGAGCGGTTTGGTCAACACAGGAAGTTTTTGATGCGATTGTCAAAGGTTCTTTCCCTCAGTTGTTTGACGGAACGCCCCAGTCGCTGTTTTTTTCTGCGTATGTTCGTACTTATATTGAACGCGATGTTCGCGAAATTATAAACATTTCCAGCGAGCATTCCTTTTTAAAATTTTTAAAAGTCATTGCTGCCAGAACAGGGCAAATCTTAAATTATAACAGCATTTCCCGTGATATAGAAGTTAGTGTCAATACTGTTAAAAGTTGGGTATCTGTACTGGAGACATCCGGTTTGATTTACCTTGTGCCGCCGTATTTTCGCAACTTATCAAAGCGGGCTGTAAAGACCCCAAAGCTTTATTTTCTGGATACAGGTCTATGCTGTTATTTAACAGGTATTTCAACAGGCAATATAGCCATGAATCATCAAATGAGCGGCGCTTTATTTGAAACTTATGTTGTATCCGAAATTCTTAAATCCTATTGGCATAATGGTGAGCGTCCATTCATATATTTTTACCGCGAGACACTAGGTAAGGAAATAGATCTGATATTGGATAAAAAGGGAAAAGTATATCCTGTTGAAATAAAGCAAACTGCCAGCCCGAATAGTAAAATGACGCAAAATTTTGATATTATTGCTGATGAAAACCGGGGTAAAGGTGCGCTTGTCTGTATGGCGAACAAATTTATTTCTATGGGAAATGATGTGAATGTTGTGCCTGTTAGTTATATCTGATTCATTGACATATCACTTTTTGTCCGGATTTTACTGAATAAAGGGTATAATACCCTTTTTGTTCCTCATCGCTCGGTCATGTGCGTGCAAGCACGCCCGAGTCTCTCGCTTATTCGTCCAATAAACTTGTTCAAAGCAGCAAAAGCAGCAGCATATACGGTTGACAAATCAGTTTTATTTCTATATATTACAAAAGCAAATAGAAATTGGAGAGGTGTCCGAGCGGTTTAAGGAGGCGGTCTTGAAAACCGTTGACGTGCGAGCGTCCGTGGGTTCGAATCCCACCTTCTCCGAAAAATTACTATTTATCCGGAGAGGTGCGAGAGTGGCCGAATCGGGCTCCCTGCTAAGGAGTTGTACCCCCAACGGGGTACCGAGGGTTCGAATCCCTCCCTCTCCGTTTTTTTGCTAAGTCCCGGTCATAGCACCGGGGTGAAAAGCAATGCAAGGGAATCGATGATTAAATTTGACTCTAATCATCGATTCCACAATTTTTTCTCGTTTTCATTTAGAAAACTGCGAAAAAATGATAATAATGTATTGCTGATTTATTCTCGATTGAATAAATCATCGGTTTCTAGTACCCATAGCTCAGATGGATAGAGTACCAGATTGCGGATCTGGTGGTCGGTGGTTCGAATCCACTTGGGTACATTGTGCCCCTTGCGGGTACATTGTGCCCCCTGTGGGTGCGAACATATGGGAGAGGTGCGAGAGTGGTTGAATCGGGCGGACTCGAAATCCATTGAACTGGTTTCAGTTCCGAGGGTTCGAATCCCTCCCTCTCCGGTATGACATGGAGAGATGTCCGAGAGGCCGAAGGAGTGCGCTTGGAAAGCGTATGTACCCTCACGGGTACCTAGGGTTCGAATCCCTATCTCTCCGTATTCCTTCAGTCTGCTAGGCGCTATGCAATTGTCTGCCACCCAACCCCGTCAGGATCGGAAGGTAGCAGCGGTAAGTGGTTAGCAGTGTGATGTAGAAAGCTTACAGGCTGAAGGTTTTTTTTGTTGGAATAACTATTAAATATGGCGTATGAAGTCACAGCATCCAGAAAAAGGCCTCCAAATTTTGACCAGCTTGCGGGTCAAGATTTTGTAGCAACAAGCCTTCAGAAATCTGTAGCTTCGGGAAGAATTGCCCACGCATACCTTTTTTCGGGTCCGCGCGGAGTTGGAAAAACATCAGCAGCGAGAATACTTGCGAAAGCAATAAATTGCGAAAACTGGTCTGCCGAACCTCGCGCCGAGCAAGCGCTTGCGAGCGAAAGTCCCCCCCCGTACAATCCATGCGGAACATGCGACAACTGCCTTTCTATCACAAGGGGAAATTCGCTTGATGTTATTGAAATTGACGGAGCTTCCAACACATCTGTAAACGATGTGCGGGAAATAAGAGACGAAGTTCTTTTTGCCCCAACTAACAGCAGATACAAAGTTTATATTATCGACGAAGTTCACATGCTCTCCAACAGCGCGTTTAACGCTCTTTTAAAAACAATAGAAGAGCCGCCGCCCTATATTGTTTTTATTTTCGCAACAACAGAAGTTCATAAAGTTCCTGCGACTATAAAATCAAGATGTCAGCAGTTTAACTTCCGGCTGATAGGGCTCGAAGATATAAAATCAAAACTTAGAGAGATTTCCGCAGAAAGTAATATTGAAGCAGAAGACGAAGCGCTCTTGTGGATTGCAAAAGAAGCGACTGGTTCGCTGCGCGATGCTTACACACTTTATGACCAGATTGCCGCTTTTTCCGACGGAAAAATAACTATTGATAAAATAAAAGAAAAGCTTGGTCTTGTGGGTCTTGATGAGATAAACGAGCTTGTGGAAAATTTTGCAGATGGAAGCAGCGTTGAGTCGCTCCGCATTGCAGGCGGGATAATTAAGAAAGGGATTTCTCCGGAACAGTTTGTAATTGAGCTTTCTGAATATTTCAGAAATCTTTTGTTTATTAAAAACGGAATTCGAAAAGAAGAAATATTGGGTTCTCCTGCAGAAAGATTTTCTGCAAAAGCGCTTGAGAAACTTTCTGTCAAGCAGATTGAATATGCGCTTTCGCTTCTCCTTGATCTCTTCAGGAATATTCGTTACTCGCTTAATCAGCAGTTTGAGATAGAGCTTGCAATAAGCAGGCTTTCGTTTATAACAAAACATCTTTCTGATGTTGAGATACTGGAAAACATAAAGAAAATCAAAGATGAAATAAAAAGAATTCCTGTTCATGGCGATGCAGGAGTTTCCGGCGCCAAAGACGCTGGCGCAGCCGCGGACGCAAATGCAGAAGCGGAAAAGCAAGCAGATTTTACCAGCTATAGAGATGAGATAGTGGCAAATTTTAAAAAGAGCAATATTATGCTGGCTTCTTCGCTTGCAAAGACAACTCTTTGGACTAGGGAAGGAAATTCCGTAAAAATATGCTGCATAGACAGTTTTTCTCTGGACTTTATAAAAAATGAAATTTCTGCTTTAAAAAAAGAACTTGATTTGCTTGCAGCAGGTAATTATAAAATAGAATTAATTCTTCCTTCAAAAGAAGAACCCAAGGAAGATATTTTAAGCAGCAATGCTCAGGTAGATCTTATAAAAACAATTTTTAAAGGCGATGTTTCGGAAGTCCGAATAAAAAAGGAAAATAGTGATGAATATTAATCCAATGGAATTACTTAAAAATTTTCAAGGCATTCAAAGCAAGATGGGAGAGTTTCAGGCTAAATTGTCTTCGCTTACTGAAACAGGATATGCGGGCGGCGATATGGTAAAAGTAGAAATAAATGGTCAAATGCAAGTTCTTGATGTAAGAATAGCAAAAGAAATTATTTCCGCGGACGATGCAGGCGTGCTTGAAGAGCTTGTGAAAGCTGCGTTTAACGACGCAATGCGGCGAATGAAAGACAAAATTAATGAAGAGATTTCTTCCATGACAGGGGGAATGAATATTCCGGGCGGCTTCCCGTTCGGGTGATGATGGGCGATGAATTCCGTAGATATTCTTATAAAAAATCTTTCTTCCCTGCCCGGAATTGGAAAAAAAAGCGCTGCAAGAATAGCATATTACCTTCTAAAAGCAGACAGAAATTACATTAAAGCATTTGCAAATTCAATTTGCGATGCTGTTGAAAAAATCAAAAACTGCAAAACTTGCGGCAATTATACAGAAGACGAAATTTGCGAAATATGTTCCAACCCCGGGCGAGATAAAAACATTATATGTGTTGTTGAAATGCCCCAGGATATAACTGTTATTGAATCTACAGGTATTTTTACCGGGCAATACCATGTCTTAATGGGGCATATTTCTCCTATTGATGGAATTGGCCCTGACCAGATAAATATTAAGCAGCTTTTGCAGCGACTTGATAAAGAAAACATTGGCGAAATTATTATTGCGACAAATCCTTCGGTGGAAGGAGATACAACTGCTTTATATATTCAAAAACTTCTTGCGGGAAAAGAGATAAAAATAACAAAACTTGCGTCCGGGCTGCCTGTTGGCGGGGATCTTGAATACACAGACAAGCTTACGCTTGTACGCTCAATACAGGGCCGGCTGCCGCTTTAATCCCATTGTTTTTTCTAGAGGAGTACCTGTAGGTTTGCGGCTGTTGCGATTCGCCAGAGTCCTCGTTGCACTGCGGATGGCTCACGCACCAGCCTCCAGCCTTCCGCTGCATCTCAGCATCGTATAAAAGGTATTATACCCTTTGTTTCCTCATTCGCTCGGTCATGTGCAAGCTGCGCTTGCCCGCGACTCTCGCTTTATTCGGAAATAAATTGGTGGCCGCCACCTGTTTGCACGACCGTAGGCGAAAGACGCGCAAGCGATTTCGGAACGCAGTGAAGCATGAGCGAGCGCGGATTCGCTGGAAACTTAGTTGCGGCGTGAAGCCGAGAGGCAATAGCAAGCAACACAGCCGCAAGTTTCAAAAAGTGATATCAACGCAGATAGAACAGGTTTTTTGAATTGATATTCTTTTGTTTTTCTGTTATATTTAAAAAAAATGAAAACCAAACATTTTTTATGCTTTGTTTTAATGAAATTCTTGCTTTTGGCTTGCACATCCGGGCTTGGAGCAAATTCCAACAAATATGAAGAAAGCATCTCATTGAAGTATCCGGTTATATTGGTGAACGGTCTTGCAGCGCAGGACATTCATTCCTGGGGCAGAATTCCTGGCACACTAAGAAGACATGGCATAAAAGTCTTTTTTGGAAATACAGATGCCTGGGGCAGCGTAGAATCAAACGCATCATTATTAAAGGCAACTGTAGACAGGGTATTATACGAAACAAAAAGCGAAAGAGTAAATATAATAGCGCATTCCAAAGGCGGTATCGATTCCAGATATTTTATCTGGAAATATAATTACGGAGACAGGGTGGCAAGCTTGACTACAATATCAACGCCGCATCGCGGTGCAGAAGTCGCAGATGCGATATTTGATGAAAGAAGAACTTTTGCCAGAAGAATGATAGAGCGGCTTGCATTTATTGGTGTGTTATACGGCGATGCAAACCCGGATATTGGTAATGCGATTTATCACTTAACAACCAAAAGGATGGCGGAATTTAACAAAACCGTTCTCATGGATGAGAGAGTGCATTTTCAAAGCATTTACTCTGTAATGGAAAATCCTACGGACGATTTATTTTATGCCTTGAGTTATGCGTTTATAAATAATATAAGCGGACCTAACGACGGGCTTGTAAGTGAAAAATCAGCAAGGTGGGGAAATAATATAAGAAAAATCGAGGGTAGTATTTCCCATAAGCAAATTATTGATTTTCACAGGTGCTCAAGAACAGATCAAATGGATATACCCGGTATTTTTTTGGAAATTGTAAGAGAGTTGGGCAGCAAGGGGTTTTGATATTAGATACCTGTTTCGCCTTCCGCACCCAGAGAAGGCGGTTAACGCAAGCTGCTGGGCTGGTTTGGGAATCAGTAATTGCAGATTACAGCAGTTTTGTTTTTGCGCCTTCGGATGCTTTTGCTGTGAGCGCGGGATTGCCGGGGTTGCATAAAAAGGTCTCCAGATAAGCTGCGGCCTTCTCCATGTAAACAGGAAGAACAGCTTCTTCGTCGGGCGAGAACTTGCCGAGAACATGTGCATCTACTTTACCAACAACAGGCCGCGAAATGCCTATGCGAAACCGCCAAAAATCATTTGTTCCAAGCAAATTGCTTATGGATCTGAGCCCATTATGCCCTGCGCTTCCGCCGCCGAACTTTAACGCTACAGTTCCAAAGCCGAGCTCGATATCATCGTGGCAAACAATAAGATTTTTGGGCAGAAACTTAAAAAAAGAGAGCGCAGGCGCAACGGATTCTCCTGCAAGATTCATAAAAACTTCTGGTTTTAAAAAAACTGTTCCGGTCGTATCGGATTTTGCAAAACTGCCCTTGAATTTTTTTTGCCATTGAAAAGCTTCTTTTTTTTCAAGCTGCTGCAAAAGCATCCATGCTGCATTGTGGCGGGTCTT
>WQTU01000081.1 GCA_009786125.1 Spirochaetota bacterium | reverse complement strand
AGCACGATAAGCCGCACAAGACAACTATATGGAGAAGAAGTCTTTTTATCCTTGTTCCGGAAAGTATTGTCATTATGTATTTCCAAAGGGATGGTAAGAGGGAAGCGTCAGGCGATTGACAGCGCGTTAATAAAAGCGAATGCGTCAATGGACAGTTTGTTGGAAAAAGAAGTGATGGAAGATGCAGGAAGATATGCGGAAGAACTAAATAAGAATAGCGAATATAAAGTAACCGCTAAATATGAAACTGGTTAACACCCGAGGAGTTGCCTTGGCGAAGAAGCATGTATTGATGGCGGCGCTTGCATATAATTTGAAAAAGTTTTTGAAATTCATTAATAAACGATATGCGGCAAACTTTATTGCGATTCCGGATAGGAAAGAGAATTACAATGAAGATACAGGTCATTTATTATGTGTTTTTATTATATTTTTGTTAATTATTAATGAATCCGGAACTATTTGCCTGAGAAACCAGTTTTACGATTCACAGTCGTAGTATAGACCTGATTTTTTACATAAAACTAATTTGTTGTGCAACAAGCACAAACGGTAACTGCTACGCCGCCTGTTCGGCGGCTCGGAGCCAGAATGCTATCTGAAAATTGTTTTGGAAAAAGCTAACTTCTAAAACGTTCTTTTTGGAGAACAGAGAGAATTTCCCTGCTAAGTTTTGGATACATTATTATAAGAGTTTTTAAATTCTCAAGCGACGCTGTTATTTCTCTGCTTTTTGCGCTTTTCTCAAGTTTTTCCGCCGCATTCCCAAACTTTGTCATGGCAAGATTCCATGAACCACCCTTTAGAGAATGCGCTTCCCTGCTTAATGCTTCAAAATCTTCTTTTTGAAGAAGAGCTTTCATATTAGCAAGTTGAGTTCTAATTTTTTTTTCAAACTCTTCTAATATTTCAAGAACAATATCTTTTTCTCCCAAAAATACTTCAAGGGCTTCATCATAATTAAATATTTCTTCATTTTCTGTTAAAGGCATATCAGTAGATTCGAGCAGAATTTCTATATTCTCTATTCCATCGCCCGTGTCTGCCGGAAAATTGCTAAAAATAGTTTCAATATCTGCTTCGCTCTGCGGCGCTCGCTCAAAAGAAGAATCCTGAATATGTTTTTGCCTCGGCTCTTCAACAGCTCCAAGTTCTTCCAGACTTGCAAAACTATCTTCGCTTATAATCCACTTGCCAAAAAGCTGCACCAGATCTGATTTTTTAAACGGTTTTGCAAGATAATCATCCATGCCAGCCTTGAGAAACGCCTCTGCGTCACTTGCAATTGTACTTGCAGTTACAGCTATTATAGGCGTTTCTATTCCCATTTCGCGAATTTTTTTGGCAGCATCAAGACCGCTCATAACAGGCATCTGTATATCCATTAAAATAAGATCAAATTTTTTTTCCGAAGCAAGCTCAACAGCTTCCATCCCGTTGACCGCCATCTCAACTTCAATTTGTAAATTTTCAAGAAGCATTTTAAAAAGTTTTTGATTTACATAATAATCTTCTGCCACAAGAACTCTTTTTTTGCTTGAAGAAATAAGTTCTTCGACAACCTTGATATCCTGTTCTGTATCAATATTTTCTTCTTCATCAATATCAATAACTATATCAAGAGCAGTAAAGAGAGTATTATAAAGAGTATTCTTCTTAATTGGCTTGTTTATATATCCATCAAACCAGTTAAGAAGTTTCATCTTTGCCTCATTGCCGCCCATTCCAATCGGAGTCATAAGAATTTTTTTAATATCATGGAAACGCCCGCTTGTATTTATTTCGCTTGCAAGCTGCCAGCCATCCATTCCCGGCATTCTTTGGTCAATAATCATAAGTTCAATTTGATCTCCGGGAGCAGCGCCGCTATTTTGTAAAAATTCAAGAGCCATAGCCCCGCTTTCAGCTTCAAAAACTTTTATATCAATCTCTTCGAGACAGCTTTTTATCTGCTTTCTGCTGGTTTCATTATCATCTACAAGAAGAACTCCTACAGTATGAGAAAGTTTGGTTCCGGGCATGGGAAATTCTTTTGGCAGATGACTCGCTCCGGACTTAATTGTAAACCAGAAAACAGAGCCTTGTCCCTCTGCGCTCTCAACTCCAATCTGTCCGTCAAAAAGTTCCACAAGCTGCTTGCATATAACAAGCCCAAGACCTGTGCCTCCAAATTTTCTGCTAACAGATATATCTATCTGTGAATATACATCAAATAAAAGATGTTTTCTGTTTTCGGGAATACCTACACCTGTATCTCTTACAAGAAATTTTATAATCATTTCTCCGGAAGAGTGATTTTCAACAAGCACACTAACAGCAACTTCTCCTTTTTCTGTAAATTTTATGGCATTGCCAAGAAGATTAGTAATAATTTGTCTAAGCCTTACAGGGTCGCCATTAATTACTTTAGGCACTTTTGGAGAAATTGAGAGAATTACTTCGAGCCCCTTTTTATGCGCCTCCATTGCAACAAGCGTTATGGCATCTTCCACTGTTTTATAAAGATCAAAATCAATTGTTTCAAGTTCAAGTTTGCCTGCTTCTATTTTTGAAAAATCAAGAATATCATTTACAAGACTTGAAAGAACTTCTGCAGAAAAAAGAATTTGTGTTCCGTATTCTTCCTGTTCTGCGTTAAGCGCTGTATCAAGCATAAGCTCCGACATCCCAACAATTGCCTGAAGAGGTGCTCTTATCTCGTGGCTGGCTTTGGCTATAAATTCTGATTTTGCTTTTGTAGCCCGCTCTGCAATATCTTTTGCTTCTTCCAGTTTTTTTTCAGCATTTTTAAGCTCTGTTATATTTTCTATAAAACTTATATAAAATTTTTCCCCATCATTGATAGGTCCTGAGTTAATTATTATTGAGTAACAAAATTGCTTGGTCTCAGCGACTGTTATCCACTTTTCCCGGCTTATAGCTTTTTTATTATTCTGCTTTAACAGATTAAAAATAATTACAAACTCATTGTAAAACTCCCTGTTTATGGCAGTAAACAATGGGCAGGATATAAGAGTTTCTCTTTTTTTTCCTGTTAGCGCGCAAAAAGCCTGATTTACTTCCTGTATTTCAAGAGATTCATTAAAAATGAATATTGAAACAGGAGAATTTTCCAGAAATGCAAATACTTGTTTGTCATACATAATCACTACCAATAATTATTAAAACCCTGGGTTAAGAATCTCTACTGTTTTTCTCTTTATAAGGTTTGGATTAAGCGGTTTACTCATATAGCTTTTAACGCCATATTTTACAGCTTCAAGCACTGTTTCTTTCTGCGAATGAGTAGAAAAGACTATTACCGGGATTTTAATTTTCTTTTGCTTGATAAATTCAAGCACTCCAAAGCCATCCAGTTCCGGCATTGAAATGTCAAGAAAAACAAGATTATACTCTTTTTTTTCCAGTGTAAGAACATCTACAAATTGTTTTCCGTTTTCATACATATCTATTTGCCAGTCAAGAGCTTTAAATGTTACGCCTATCAGCTTTCTTATAACAAAATCATCATCAACAACGGCAATTTTTATATTATTACCGCTTGCTTCAAGCTGTCTTGTAAGATCTTCTGTTTCAAATCTCATTTCTATTTTTGTCTCTTTTACCTCCATAGCTTTTGGAGTCAATAAATTTTCTTCAACAATTTTGTCCTGGGCAAAATTATCTGCTTTTTGCCCAATAAGATAATCAAGAGCATCGCTTAGATTATTTTTTACCTCAATTTCTTTATATCCGGTAACAGAACTCATAAAATCACGTATTGTCTTTTCATTGGTTAATACAACTATCCTGTCAAGATTTTCCTTAGAAGTTTTTATCAGAATATCAAGAAGCGCCCTCATCTTGTAAAGATCTTTATTTTCGATTACTATTCCGCTTATCATAAGAAGTATTTTGGGAGTAGATATGTCATAGTTATTAACAAGTTCTTCCAGTTTGAATTTTAGTATTTCTATTTTTTCAATATTAAGACCGCGAGCTATTTCAATAAAAATAATTTCGTCGTTAAAATTTGCTTCGATAATACATTGTGTCTCATCAATTTTAAAAGTTATTCCAAGAATTTCAGATATTCCTTTTAAAAGAGAATCTATTTTCAAGGGTCTTGAATATATTTTCTTTACTCCATATTTTGCAAGCTGCGTTACCTTGCTTTTATCTATTTTATTTGCAAGCAGTACAATGGGTGTAGATATAGTATTGGGATTTTGTTCTTTTTCTTCGAGAACTTCGGCAAGATTTTTTCTTGTAAGAGCATGATCCATTACAATGAGGTCGGGAATAATTTTTCTCATTTTTAAAGAACCATCAAGACCGTTTAGGGCTACATCAGCCTGACAGCCAAATTCTATTATTTTTTTTTGCAGATAGTCGCGAAATTCCTCATTTTCATCAATTATTAAAACTTTCTTCATCAAATTTTTCTCCTGATTCGATCAAAAAAATATCCGTCAGAATCTCTCGCGTAACTGCATAGAGAGGAGGCATTTCCTCTGAAAGTTCCATAACTGTAGAAAGCTGGCTTCCCGGATCTGCGGGAAGATCTGAAACATAATAAAAAAAATTGGTAAAAAGGTTTTGCGGTATAAGACCATGCTGGTTTCCTTCTATTATTTGCCGCAAATAATATATACCTTCCATTTCAAGCCCAATGCAATCCCAAATATGTCTGTAAAAAGAAAGCATCATGGTGTTTTGAAAAAGCGTGCCATCTACTGTAAGCATGGGCCCTTTATGTATTTTAGTTCCATCAAGCCTTTTTTGCAAACGATTAATTGTAGAAAGAGCTTTATTTTCTACAGATTGAAAAAGATCTTCTGACTGCTCAATAAAAACATCGGGCAGAAGAATATCTCCTCTTTTGCCAACAAGAGCGCCTGCTTTGCCTATAATGTTAATGCTGCTTATTCTTTGTCCAAACTGAAGAAGGAGGCTTCGCATAATTTCTTCTGCTTGCTGACCAAATGCATAATCAATATTAAGAATAATTGCATTTGAATTCTTTGGGATTGGCGGAAGCCCGGGATCGCTTATTTTATCTTTAAGCTTATTTAAACTAAAAAGTTGTACCTGAATTCCCGTAGACGCTGTTCTCTCAACTCTTATGACCCCATCGTTATTGTCAAGTTTTAACGTACCATCTTCATCTTTTTCGTTTATATAATCTTTTGAAAGAGCATAAAGCAAGTCATATTTATTAAACCACTTTTGGCTTAACGCCTGGTGCTGGGTTTTTTCTCCCCACGAAATAACTTCGTCTATTCTTGAAATTAATTTGTGGTTAAGACAGTTTAACACAGAATGGGTGTTGCTGCTAATAACATGAATATTAACATCCTCTGGAAGCTCACTTACTTTGTACCCTGTAAGATTCTTTACAGCATCCCCTATTTGCGAGAGCCACATCTCTGCTCTTCTTGTATTATAAAGGTCAACCTGCTTTTTTATAACAAGGCTAAAAATTCCGCTGTGAATCGCAACATTATAAATATATTTTACAGTATCGTCCGGCCAGATAGTTTTAAGCCCGGCAAGCTCTCTTGGCGAAAACGGAAGGGTTTTTAAAAAAACTGCATCTGCCTTTTTTTTATCTTTTTCGAATTCATTTCTTGATATGTGATTTTTTATGGCAAGCAGTATACGGTGTTCCGAAAGTTTTTTCCGTATTTTTTCTGCTTCCACTACAAATACGCAGAGGCATGTAATGAGGTCAAGAAGATCAGTTATGCCTGGTCTGTAAAGCATCATTGTTTGACCATTTTGCATTTTCCAGCTTCTTCTGCGCCGTGCAGGAGCAGGAACAGGGTCAAAAAGCTTCCACGGCTCCGGTATATGCGCATAAAGCTCATCTGTAAGAATGTAAACAAAATTTTCCGTAACATTTGAAGGAAGCCGCTTAACAGCATAATCAAGCACAGATGTGTCAATTTCATCTTCCCTTGATAATAGTTTGTGCATGGCAGGCTCCATGTCTTTGTAGAATGGAATAAGCTGCCGTATTTCTATATGCCCCCTGTTTATCCCCTGAAGAACTTCTGCTTTAAATCTGTCAAATGCCGAAAAAATCCCCTGCTTATCCCGCAGTATTGTACTCATGGCTTTCGAGAACGCTTTAGAAGAGTTGACAAGCTGCCTGAAGTTTTTTCCCGAAACACTGTAGCACGAAACATCAGACAATGCCCTTACTGTATAAATTCTTTTTTGATTAAAAAGCGCAGCTCTTTCCCCAAAATAGTGACCCGCTGTTATAACATTTATTCTTATAGAACCCGATGCTTTATAATCCAGAGTTTCAACAACGCCTTTCCTTATAAGATATACACTATCTTCGCTGTCGCCTTTGTTGTATATTACATCGCCCTTGTTAAAAGAATACCCTTTTAAAGCCTTAACCAGCTTCTTTTTTTCCTGGGTAGACAAAAATCTAAAAGGAATTACTCTTTCAAGCAACGCTGCCGCAGAGCTATAATCTTGCTTGATCTTTTCCTGTTGAGACTTCATTATAGCAACAAATCCAGATTTATCTCACATGCTGCACATGGAACACTGATGCCCCAGTTCTCAAGAACCTGGGGGTTAATTTCCCCCATTATACCTATAATTTTACCATTTGATATAATTTGAGCGCATCTCCCTTTTATAAAACGCCCATCCTCTGCTTCCTCAAGAGTATAATCCACAGATATATAAAACATTATTGCCGAAAGCTGCGAGCTTACAAGATTAAATCCAGCATCTTTATCTGCCGATAGAAATCCAAGCGAATTAATGGTGATGGTTCCATAGTTTTCCTTAGGGTCTTTTACAGCAACTTTTCCTGTTTCGAAAATTTTGTGAGGGTAAACCGCATTTCCTGATACTGATTCAGAATTAAGCAGCGAAGGAATAATAGATGGTCTGAGATATTCAAAATTTTCGCTCATTGGGTTGGCAATTTTTATCACATGGCTGCCATTGATATTCATCTTTTCGATAAAATCTTTTGCTGAACCAAGATAATTGTAAATCATTTCCTGGAATCCCAACCCTACCATTATATTTTTTATTTTTCTGCCAAATATTGTTGCATCGGTAAGCCTGCCCATTGTAAAGTCATCTGTCATTACAGGCTCAAAAGTAGTTAGGCCCTTCCCTATCATTATGTCTTCTATTATATCTACAGAGTGAAGAAAATCGTTTCTATATTCAGCCGGATTAAGCACAATATTCTCCCCGTTAACTTCAACCCTGCACCCCATTTTTCGCGCGTAATTCGCAGCTTCTTCTACAGTAAAGCTCTCACCAAGCCATTTGTTGACAAAAGTTATATCTGCCTTAACAGGCTGCTGAAAGTAAAAAGGTGCTGTAATTTCTCTGCCAAGCGGCGTATCATAAGGATATACTGTTTTTACAGGAAAAACTTCGTAGCCTGCATCGTACAGGTCACAGGCAACAATAGAAGTTGCAAGCAAAAGTGAGTAAATATCTGTTCCAGTCATCTCTACAAAAAGCTCTTTGTCGCCAACAACAACAGCTCCAATATCATTGCTGTTGGTTACAGGAGGAAGACTCAAAGCTTTGCCCTGCGAATCCACAAGATAGGGGTATTTGTCAAACCCTGCTATAATCGCTCCGAACTCCTGACCCTTTTGATGCTGTTTTATTACTTCCCTTAACGTTAGCTTTTTATCGAGCCCAAGCGGAACAAAAGCTTCTTTATCCGGGTTTGCTGCAAAATATTTTACAGGGTATGTAAAGAGATCGCTTCTGTAAATTCCCATTGCTATGCTGCGCCTTTTCTGCCCGTAATTCCAGCATATTTTTTCCTGAGTCTGGATAATATCCTTAAGCAATGCTTCATCAATGCTTTTGCCTTTAACTGCAAATCCGGTAACATAGGGTCTTATATCTTTAAGAGCAGGATCAACTTCTATTATTCTGCTTCCGCTTTCTTTTACATTCCCATTCATTGAGAAAAACGGATACTCTTTTCTCTCTCCGCCAAGATATTGTCTAAGCTGTCTTCCAAGTCCTGGAGCAGACCATAAATCAGGGCGGTTGGTGTCGTTTAACTCTATTTTTAGAATATCGCCTTCCTGTCCGTCAAACTCTGCTTTGGCAACAGAAAGAAGTTTTATAAACTCATCTCCGGTTATTTTTTTTCCAATATATTTATACAGCGAATCTTCATTAACTTCTATTTTTGGCATCGTTATTTACTCCTTCTGAGCCTTACGCTTTCAATATTGCTGGTAAAAAGCTCTCTTAAATCATTTAGCCCAAGCGACATTAGCGCCATTCTGTCAATTCCAAGCCCCCATGCAATTACAGGCACATGGATTCCAAGCGGTTCTGTTAATTCCGGCCTAAAGATCCCGGATCCGCCAAGCTCAAACCACCCAAGCACCGGGTGTTTAATATGAATTTCCACAGAGGGTTCTGTAAAAGGAAAGTATCCCGGGACATACATAACTTCGGTTGCACCCGCAACTTCTTCTGCAAACATTTTAAGTAGCCCGAGCAAAGTTTTAAAATTCACATCTTCGCCAAGAACAATTCCCTCGGTCTGGTAAAAATCAGAAAGATGGGTCGCATCTACTTTGTCATATCTGAAACATCTTGCGATTCCAAAATACTTTCCGGGAATTTTTGCATTCGGAAGTGTTCTTGCAGAAATCGCTGTTCCCTGACTTCTGAGAATAAGTCTTTTCGTAAACTCCTTGTCAAAATTATATCCCCAGCCGCGGCTTCCTGTTTTCCAGCCATTTTTGTGAGCCTCTGCAACCTGGTCAAGATATGGCTGCTGAATCTCCTTTGCTTTATTCGGCTCGGCAACGTGGTACACATCGTGAATATCGCGCGCAGAATGGAATTGCGGCATAAAAAGCGCATCGCAGTTCCAGAACTCTGTTTCTACAAGCGGTCCGTCAAACTCTTCAAATCCAAGTGAAACTAATTTATCTTTTACCCCATCGAGAAATTCAGAGTATGAGCTGTGCCTTCCAAGCAAAACTCTTGCAGGCGGAGTATTTACGTTATAACTTCTGAATGTTGCATTTTTCCAGCTTCCGTCTGTTAGCATATCCGGAGTAAGGCTTCCAATTTCGTTGCCGGAAACGCCCTGCGCCTTTAATTGCGCCTTGACCTGCTTGCCTTCGGGAGTCATTCTGTAGGTTACGTCTTCTCGCTCTACTATGCGGAACGGCGCGCTGCCGCCGCCGCGCTTTTTGCTTATGGTGGACATTGCCTCGATTTCGCTTTTGCTCAGGGTATTTTCTTCAAGTTCGCCGGACGCGAACGCGGCTGCGGCGCCTTTATCCAGAAGCGCCCGCACTTCTTTCATAAGTGGCGGCATTTCGCCTGTAATAACAGCTTTTTTTTCTTCGTTAAGCGCCATTACGCCTGCTTTTGACATCTGTCCGAATGCAGCGCCTGTATCTTTGTTTTCAAGCGAAAGCGCTGCGCTGATATCAGTAAGAGTAAGTGCGCCTTTTTCTTTAACAAGATTAAATATCTTTTCTGCAGGAGTGCCGGTTTTCTGCAAATCGCGGCCAACATCTGTTATTTCATATATTACTCTCTGCTTTTTCTCTTTTTCCTCAATAAGTTTTTTTGCAGAGAGCCAGCTAAATGCCTGGTTATACTGACCGGCTTTAAAAGCCAGTTTATCCATAAGATTCTCTGCTGAAATATTCTCTTCATCTGCATTTAATAGCAATTTAATCTCAAGAGGATGAAGGGTTTTTATATCGTAATCCATCTAAATCTCCTTTTTTTTTGCTCACAATTCGCAATAATCTAAAAACTTATGCTTGCGGCTGTGCTGCTTACAATGGTCTCTCGGCTTTAAGCCGCGTACGCTCATGTTCGCTTCGCTCAAAATCGCTTGCGCGTCTTTCGCCTGCGACCATGCAAATTACTGCCAGTCTTCTGCCTTTTTGTGCCATGATATCATATATGATACTATATATGATATCATATGTGATATCACTCCATTCTACTTAAAGCCCGGCACACATTTTTCAGCCAAAGTTTTCAAAAGCAGCCCTACATCGCTTACAATCCCAATGGACTGACCCGAACCCCTGTCAGCAAGCTTTGTAACAACTGCCGGGTTAATATCAATACATACTGTTTTTACCCACGACGGAATCATATTGCCCGTACCAATTGCATGAAGCATTGTCGAAAGCATTATGACCATCGAAGCGCCTTCGCAAATTTTCGCATATTGCGCCTGAGCTTCGATCATATCAGTTACTGTTTCCGGGAGCGGGCCATCATCCCTGATTGAGCCGGCAAGACAAAAAGGGATTCCGCTTTTTACTATCTCATACATTATACCACGGGTAAGAACATTCTGTTCTACTGCATTTTTTATTGAGCCGCACAAATTTATCCTGTTGATTGCCCGCATGTGGTTTTTATGCCCCTCGTTGGCAGGCTTTCCGGTTTTTTGGCAAACGCCAAGCGAAGTTCCAAAAAAAACAGACTCAATATCGTGCACAGCAATAGCATTGCTGCCAAGAACCCCGCCAAAAAACCCTTCGCGTACAAGAGCAGAAAATGCGCGCGAACCCCCTGAATGGACAACAACAGGTCCGGGTACAACAATAACTTTTTCCTTTTTTTCCTTCATTTTGATAAGCTCAGCGGCAAGCTTGCTTATTACAAAATCCGCAGAGCGCTCCGAAGAGACATCGCCGGACATAAAGCTAAAATCCCCGCTGCCCCTTTCTCTGGCAGGCGGAAAAACGCGGACAGAATCAGAGGAACAGAGCACTTTGTCTCCTTTTTTCACGTCCCTTAGCTTCACGCAAACAAAGCCATCTTTTTCCAGTACAATAACAGCATCCATTCGCTGGCTCGCAACCTGATGCCATTTTTGTTCATGGAAAACTTCTGTGCGGTGATTTGTTGTTGAGTAAAAATCTTCGGGTACACACTTGTCCGCAGGAGCATTTTTAAAAACAGCTTCGGGAGTCATTTTTTCGTAGCTCCCAAACTGAATAAGTTTGGGAGAAAGAGCCTGAATCTGCTCCTCTGTTTCGCAAATAAGGTCAATCTCAAGAACAGATTCCTGGTCATTTGTTTTTCCGACTTTAAATTCGATTATCTCGTAATCTGCCCCTTCGACAATAATTGTATTTAAAGTTTGAGTAAGAATGCCTGAATCAATGAGGTGCCCTTTTGCTATAAACCTTCTTTTTTTCATTTTTCGAATGCTCCCAAAGCACTATTTATATTTTTTGATTGTCCAGCATTGGCGCGAGTATCCGTGCCTTTCAAAATCAGGGGATACTGTTTGCTCTGTAATATTGCTGGTACAAAATAACTTATTTATACTATCATCGAGTTTAAATTTTTTAAAGTTACTTGAAAAAATAATTATACCATCTTTGGTAAGCTTTTCAGCAGCCAGAGTAAGTAGCCCCGCGTGATCTCTCTGAATATCAAAAAAACCTTCCCTGCTTTTTGAATTAGAAAAAGTGGGCGGATCTATAAAAATAATATCATATAATTCCCTGTTGTTTTCAAGAAATTCCATACAATCTGCTTTTATAATCTGATTTGTTCTAAGACTCATTTTATTAAGCACAAAGTTTTTCTCTGCCCAGTCACAATATGCGGAGTTCGCATCCACACTTGTTGTTGCCAGAGCCCCACCTGCTGCTGCATAAACAGAAGCTGTAGCTGTATATGCAAAGAGATTCAGCATTTTCTTCCCATCTGCAAGCTCCCGGATCATTTTTCGTGCGATTCTGTGGTCAAGAAAAATGCCGGTATCAAGATAATCATGAAAATTCACATAAAACGAGAGCCCCTCTTCCTGAATTATCTCGAAAACACCCTCATCTGCTCTTTTTTTATACTGATCCCCCCGCTTCTGCCGCTTTTTTTGCCTCACATTTATGTTTTTGTAATAAATTCCTGTTACATTTTGCGCTGTGTAGATTATTTCTTTTAATCTATGTTCTGCTTTTTCGGCAGGAATCTCGGCAGGCGCAGCATATTCCTGTATAAAGAGGAATTGCAACACAGAAGTCGCATCCGGCGCTGCGGCACGCGAATGCTGGTCGCTAATGCGGGTGCTGTATATATCTATCGAAGCTGAATATTCGGGGATATCTGCGTCATATATTCTATAACAACTAATATTTTCTTTTGTTTTCCACTTTTTTAAGGCTTTTATGTTCTTTTTTAACCTGTTTGCAAGCATTTCAGAAAAATAATCTGATGATACCCCGGCTTCTTCGTTCTCGTCAAAGTTATTTTTGCCCTTGCTGCTCCTGCGCTCTTTTGCGGCGTACAAAGGCACTTCGTCCCCGTCGCTGGACAAGGCGCACGCTTCGCGCCTGTTGCAGTCCCTGTATCTGGAATCAATACTAAAAATCCCGGAAACAGATTTTATCGACCCATTATACACAGTATTTACCTGAAGCGCTTTCATCCCAAGATTCCGCGAAAGCTCCTCATCTCCGGAAAGCGTTAAAACCTTAAATCCTTCGAAATTTTCCTTTATTTTTTCGCCAGCCATCTGGTAGAGTTCCGGAAGCTCATCTTCGCTGCCAAGCCTTTTTCCATACGGCAAATTAACTGCAACAAGCCCTGGTATAAGATTTTTATCAAGCTGATTTTCTATATTTGTTATATCGCATTTTTTAACGCTAATATATGAAGAGAGACCTGCTGCCTTGATGTTTTCTTTGGATATTTTGATGGCATCTGCATCAATATCAAAGCCAAATATTCTTACAGGCAAAAGGCTTTCGAGGCTCCGTGCCTGGTACGCTTCCTCGATTAAAGCTTTCCACTCTTCGGGTTTAAATTGCCGCAAATGCTGAAAGGAAAAATTCTTTCTTAGCAAACCGGGTGCGGTGTTGGAAGCTATCAGCGCAGCTTCAATAAGAAATGTACCGCTCCCGCACATTGGGTCTACAAAAGCCGGCTTGTCATCAGTTTCATTTCTCGGAGGAGTTTTGTTGTTCTCCCCCAAGCACAGCGGCCAGCCTGCTCTCTCAAGAAGCGCTGCTGCAAGATTCTCTTTTAGCGGCGCAACCGCACCCTTTCGCCTGTACCCCCGCTCATGCAAGCTGCCGCCGGAAATATCCAGACTTATCGTCGCACTGTTTTTCGCAACAAAAAGATTTATTCTTATATCTGCATCCTGTTTGTCCACAGTTGGCCGGCTTCCCGAAACTGCCCTAAAATGGTCGGAAATACCATCTTTTACCAGAAGTGAAAGATACGAAGAATTTGTAAACGCCCTTGAAAGCAAAGTTGTATCAACAGCTATTGTTTTATTTTTAAGAAAAAAATCAGACCACTTTATTCTTTTTGCTCTTTCGTATATTTCGTTTTCATCTTTGGGATTAAAATCTTCGAGCGCCAGAAGCACTTTTCCGGCAATTCTTGACCAGAGACATATTCTAAGCCCATCGGAAAATGAGCCTGTAAACTCAACGCCGCCTTGCTTCTGTACCAGAGCAAGAGCTGGTTTAATGTTTTTGAGCTCTTTATTAAGCTGATGTTCAAACCCCGAAGCGCATGTAACGAAAAACCTGTATGATTTTGCCATAATACATATAGTATATCTTATCCAATTTTTGTTAAATAGTTAATTATGCTTATAGTTTTCTGCAAGAAAACGAGAAAAATGTGGAAGCACTGCCCCAAAGGGATATTAATTAGAGGTAAACAAAAGGTATAATACCTTTTGTTTACCTCCTTGCTCGACCATGTGCAAGCTTCGCTTGTCCGCGGTTCTCGCTTCGTCGGTAAGTAAGAACCTACTATTAAATTTTAAAAAATGGTTCTTAATCAGCGCTTCCTTAAGGGCGCACCAGCCGGAAGCCGATGTCGTTGAGCCTGCCCCACGGCTGAACGTTGCTGCGGGTCACGGAACGCGTCTCCATAGCAATGACTAACCAACTGCCACCGCGTAACACACGGAAAAACCCCGAGGTGGGTCCATGAGGATCCGCCTTGGGTGTGTCGGTATAAACAGCAAACCAGTCCCATACCCACTCCAACACATTACCGCTCATATCATAAAGACCCAATCCATTTGGATCTAAGCCACCCACCTCACGAGTTATCAAGCCGCTGTTAACATTATGCCAAGCTACCAATAAAGGATTATCACTGCCGGAAAAGGTATAGTTACCGGGCGAATTAGGAATACAATTAGGTCGATTACCGCCTTTGGCTGCAAACTCCCACTGCGCCTCGGTAGGTAAGCGATACCCAGTAGAGCCGGGTACAATTCTAACAGCATCCCAAACTGGATTATTGCTAGTTGGCACAGCTCCCCAATCATCAGGATTCGTACTGCCATTTATACTATAAACAGGTGTAAGATTTCTCAATATACTAAGCCTGTTAGCAAATACAAGAACATCATACCAGCTTACTCTCTCAACAGGTCTGCGCCCTTGAATTTCAGTTCTCCCAAGCTCTGCATTAAAAGCAGGAGGATGGCTTACTCCCTGAAAATGACTGGGGTTCGTATCCATTACAGCTATCCACTCGTCTTGTGTTACAAGGTGCTTACTCATGCGAAAACTACTTACTGTTATCGGATGTACCGGAGTTACATCCGAGCCTCCCCATGTTCCAAGATTCCTGCCCCTCTCAAAAGTGCCGCCGGCTATCGATTCCATGTCAATTACAGGAGGAACATTTGTTCTCCAGTCATGTGCTATAACTCTTAAGGTATAACGCTTTTCTCTGCCGCTATCGGACCTAACGTCTATTGTAAATAGATTCTCGCCGGGAATAAGGGCGGCTGTGTGGTTTATTATATTGGATGCAGAAAAAGAATTATCGCCTATTCTGGCTTGCCGCTCATATCCGGCAAAGCCGGCTGTTATGGTAATATTTTGAGGGTCTGTTGGAAGAAGGGAGACTATGTAGTTCGTTATGCCGGGAGCAAAGCCCGGGTTAAGCGTACCTTGCGAAACAGCGAGTGAAACCAAATCAGCATTCAAATACCTCGCCTGCATTCTAGGCAGCTCATAGGATGGCATGGCTCTGCCTGCTGCTGTTGTTATGTTCATGGTTAGGTCAATATCAGCCCAACGCGCCTGATTCGGGATTCCTACTCTTACCTGTTGTCTGTTGGGGAGTAATTCTGTTGTAATATCATTAAGATTACCAGGAAAGGTGCCGCTAAAATCAAAGTTTAAATCCCAGCCCTGGGGATTGCGCACATCTATTGTCATATAAGTATAGCTGCCGCTTCCGGGTTCGATGGCATAAATGCCGCTGGACATACGAAAGTGCGGGCTTGCAAAATGATATCCTACGCCTTTGGTTCTGGTAGTAGCATATTCGATAAAAGGTTC